>JANTHQ010000151.1 GCA_024762375.1 Anaerolineaceae bacterium | reverse complement strand
GACAATGCCGAAACCGTCCCGGTGGTTGCCGGCCCGACACCCACACCGCAACCCACCGACACACCAACACCGGCGCCGACGGCCACCGATACACCCGTTCCCACCGCCACCGCGACCACCGTTCCGGCGACCAACACCCCGGCACCCACGGCCACTCCAACCGCTGCGCCGACCACCACCATCAGTTTTTCGGCAACCCCGTTAACCATTGATGCCGGTGCATGCACCACTGTTTCATGGCTGGTAACAAACGTCAAAGCGGTGTATTATCAAGGGGAAGGCGTTGCCGGAGACGATAACGGTCAGGCTGTTCAGCGGGAAGAATGTCCCAACGAAACCACGACATTCCGCTTGCGGGTAGTCAAACCGGATGATACCGAAGAAACGCGAGAAATCACCATAACGGTGCTGGCGAAACCCGCTGCACCCACAGAATTATCGCTGGTAGAAGCGCTGGCCGACGGATTCTCTATCCAGTGGGCAGATAATAGTGATAACGAAACCGGTTTTCGGGTGTATGATGCCGATGCAAACACCGAACTGGCTACCTTTGCGGCAGATACCACCACCGGTACTGTCAGCGGATTATCATGCAACCAGTCGTATCGGCTGTATTTGGTGGCATTTAACGACTCGGGCGAATCGAGTCCCAGTAATATATTGGTTGAACAGACGGCAGCTTGCCCATAGCAAATTTCGGAGGGTATGATGGCAGCACAAAATGACGCAACAATTGTATCCGGCGGGAGACCCGCAGCTCGATTTGTGGTGAAACAGGGGCCGCAAATCGGCATCACATTCCCAATTGTGCAAAACCAGATTTTGCTCGGCAGAGAAGAAGCGTGCGACATTCGCGTGCAAGACGCGGAGGCCTCGCGCCGCCATTGCGAAGTTGTCTGGCAGCATGACGCATTCGTTGTGCACGATTTGGGCAGTTCCAATGGAACGTTTGTCAACGGCGTGCAAATCACCGCGCCGACAAAATTGAATGCCGGAGATAAAATCGGCGTGGGGCAGACCGTTATGGTCTTGGAACTTGAACCGGATATTAAACCGGTGCCCACACCGTATGATGCCACACCGTCCGCAGCGCCGGTATCTGCGCCTGTGCCGGTTGTCAAGAAAAAGAAAAACAGCGGCAAACGATTGGTTTGGGCTGGTGTTGGTTGTTTGGTGTTTGTGTGTGCCTGTGGTGGCGTAACGGCATTGGGGTTAGACTTGCTCGATTTTATAAATTTGGGCATTCCCGGGTTTTCAAATTTAAACCTGATTTTCTAGCCAAAATATAACCCAATTTGCCAAAATACCGCGCCGGACGTATAATTCTGCTCGCAGTTGGGCGGTTAGCTCAGTTGGTTAGAGCGCCACGTTGACATCGTGGAGGCCACTGGTTCGAGTCCAGTATCGCCCACAGAAGCACCTTCAAAACAGGAAGGTGCTTTTTTTATCCAATTCGAAAAAACGCCGTGCCTCTGCTATAATTTACGTGCCGCCATCGGGCGGCAGAAAGGGGATAGTATGCCAGAACGAATTGTAATCGTGGAAGATGAAGAAGATATCGCCAAATTCTTGGAACGCCGGTTGGTGTATGAAGGCTACGAAGTCGAAACCGTGTTTGATGGCGAAACCGCGCTCAAACGAATTTACGATGACCCCCCGGCGCTGGTTTTGCTCGACTTGACCCTGCCGGATATTGACGGGTTGATTGTGACCAAAGAATTGCGCGATGCAAAAATTGATGTGCCCATTTTGATGCTCACAGCCAGAGACGCCATCCCGGATCGGGTCAGCGGCCTCGATTCCGGCGCGGACGACTACATGACCAAACCGTACAATATCGATGAACTGCTGGCGCATGTCCGAGCATTGTTGCGGCGTGCCGGCGGCGAAAGTGGCAACGAGCCGCTTGTTTTCGCCGACCTGAAACTCGACCCGGCCGCGCGGCTGGCTTATCGCGGCGAACGAGTGGTAACCCTTACCGCAAAAGAATATGATTTGTTGGAATTGTTCATGCGCCATCCGAACCAAGTGCTCACCCGCGACCAGATTTTCGACAAAATTTGGGGCTACGACTTTGGCGGCGAATCAAATATCATCGAAGTGTATATTCGATATTTGCGTTCAAAATTAGAACAAGACGGCGAACCGCGTCTCATCGAAACAGTGCGGGGGGTCGGATACGTTTTGCGGCAATCATAACCCGCCGCAAATTTCCCGGAAAAATCTATGTCCATTCGCGTGCGATTGACGCTGTGGTATGTCTCGCTTTTGGCAGTGATTCTCATCGCTTTCAGCGTGGCATTTTACACAGTTTTACAATATAGCCTCACCAGCGAACTTGACCGTTCTTTGCAGGAACGGGCACAGCAGGTTTCACTCGGCATTCAGGCTTTTAACACCCCGTACGATGTGATGCGTTTCGGGTACATTCGATTGCCGGAATTGAATGTGTTTTCGACACGTTCCATCTATATCCAAATTATTGATGAAGACGGAAAGGTGTTGCGGCGTTCTCCGAATTTAATGGGGCGAGATTTGCCCGTTGACGAATTGGTGATGAACGGCTTGAAAACGAAGCAACCGGTGTTTGAAACCGTTACCGTCGGCACGGTAGAAATGCGACTGTACAGCGCGCCGTTAATGGCCAGCGACACGGTGCTCGGCATGGTGCAGATTGGCAATCCCATCGGCGAAATTCGAGCCACTTTGCAGCGAGTGCTTCTCTTTCTGATTAGTGGCACAATCATCGCGCTGGTGTTGGCCATGCTGGGCGGCGTATGGCTGGTCTATCTCAGCCTGCGCCCCATCGAACGCATCACCGAAACCGCCAATCAAATTGTCAGCGCCGAAGACCTGAAACAACGCCTGCCCGTGCCACCCACAGATGATGAATTGGCTCGGCTCAGCCGCACCATCAACCACATGCTGGAACGCCTGGACAACTTTTTTCAAGCTCAGGTACGGCTCAGCGCCGATGTATCGCACGAATTGCGCACCCCACTGACTATCATTCGCGGCAATGTGGATATTCTGCGCCGTATGGGCGATTCACCCACCACCCGCGAAGAGGCACTGAATGCCGTCGAAAGCGCACTCAATCGCATGGCCCGACTGGTCAGCGATTTACTGCTGCTATCGCAAGCCGATGCCGGGATGACGCTGAAAATGCAGCCACTCGATTTGGATGGCGTGATTCTGGACGTTTTTCAGCAAGCGCACGCACTGCGCAACGGGGTGGAATTGAAACTGGGGCACGCCGATCCGGCACGGGTGTATGGCGATGCCGACCGTCTCAAACAATTGCTCATCAATTTGATGGAAAATGCCATCAAACATACCCCAACCGGCGGCAGCGTTACCCTCTCGGTTTATCGCGGCGAAGACCACGTGCGAATTTCTGTCGCGGATACCGGCGCCGGTATTTCGCCCGAACACCTGCCGCATATTTTTGACCGTTTCTATCGGGTGAAGGGGCAGCGCGTTCGGGGTTCGGGGTTGGGACTGGCAATCGCCAAATGGATTGCCGAAGCCCATCACGGCACACTCACCGCTGAAAGCGAACCGGGATTGGGCAGCACGTTCACGCTGACCCTGCCACTGTTGAAAGAGCAATCAGCGGCCGGCGAATAGCATTCAGCCATCAGACTGAATGCTGTTTGCTGAATGCAACCCTGCATCCCTGAAATTCTGAACCAAAAATCATTACCATGAAACTATCTGAACTGCTGACAGATTTTCCCCACCAAATTGATATTTTTCCCGCCGACCCGACCATCACCGGCATTACCGCCGACAGTCGCCGGGTGCAGCCCGGTTTTCTGTTTGTGGCGTATCGCGGCGTGCAGGTGGACGGACACCGTTTCATCCCCGATGCGCTGGCGCGGGGCGCAGCCGCCATCATCGCCGAGCACGATTTTTCCGCCGATGTGCCGCCCGATGTCCCCATCATCCGTGTGCCCGATGGACGTGAGGCGTTGGCACACGTCGCGGCGGCGTGGCACAATCATCCATCGCGGCAGATGACCGTCATCGGTGTGACCGGCACAGACGGAAAAACCAGCACCACCAATTTGATTTTCCACCTTTTGCGCCGAGCCGGAAAAAAAATCGGCATGATTTCGACCGTGAACGCCGTCATCGGTGATACCGTGCTGGAAACCGGGCTGCACACCACCACGCCCGATGCGCCCGAAATTCAGCGATATCTGGCAGAAATGGCGGCTGCCGGCACCGAAATTTGTGTGCTGGAAACCACATCGCATGGGCTGGCGCAGCATCGCGTCACAGCGGTGGATTTCGATTGGGCGGTGGTGACCAACATCACCCACGAGCATCTCGATTTGCACGGTTCGCTGGACGCATATCGCCGGGCAAAAGCAAAACTATTCAGCATGGCGAAAATCGGTGTGGTGTTGAATGCCGATGACGCGTCCATAGCCTACCTGCCCGATTGGGTGCAACCGAACGCGAAAATCGTGCGCTACGGTGTTTCGCCCGCGGCAGATGTGCGCGCAACCGATATCATCCTTCGCCCGGACGCGACACTGTTTCACGCAAAATTGCACGGCAAATGGCTGCCGGTCAAAACGCCATTGGTCGGCAAATTCAATATCAGCAATGTGCTGGCGGCGCTGGCGGTCACCGTCGAAGGGACGAAAATCGACCCGGTGCAGGCGTTGGCGGCGTTGGAATCTTTCGGTGGCGTGCCGGGCAGAATGGAACGAATTGACGGAGGGCAAAATTTTACGGCGATTGTGGATTTTGCCCACACGCCGAATGCTCTGCGGCGGGCACTGGAAACGGTGCGCGCGCTGACCGATGGGCGGGTGATTGCGGTGTTCGGTTCGGCAGGGTTGCGGGATGTGGAAAAACGGCGATTGATGGCGGAAGTTGCCGCCGAATTGGCGGACATCACCATTTTGACGGCAGAAGACCCGCGCACCGAATCGCTGGCGGCAATTTTGGAAACGATGGCGTCGGCAATGGCGGCACGCGGGGCAATCGAACTGCAATCGCCGGCAGAGGCGGCAGACATGTCGCAACCGGCATTCTTCCGCGAACCGGATCGGGGGCGTGCCATCTTTTTGGCGACAAAACTTGCCCGTCCCGGCGATGTGGTTATCGCGCTGGGCAAAGGGCACGAACAGAGTATGTGTTTCGGTGAGACGGAGTATCCGTGGGATGACCGCGAGGCGATGCGGTCGGCACTGTGGGGGACGCCGTTGCTCTCGCTGCCAACGGGGAAATAAAAAAACGCGGCGCATTTGCGCCGCGTTCGTGGTTTGCGATGTCAGTTAGATAGCTGTGACGTTAGTCGCTTGCAAGCCTTTCGGGCCGTTTTCGATTTCGTATTCGACGCGTTGGCCTTCTTCTAACGTGCGGAAGCCATCACCTTGTACGGCAGAATAATGCACAAACACATCATCCCCACCTTCGCGGGCGATAAACCCATAACCTTTGCTGGCATTAAACCATTTTACCGTACCTTGTACTCGTTCAGACATGAAATTCTCCTTACTGAAACTTAAAAAAATTGTTAAATGCAGGATAAAGTTCGCACCGAAGAAAAAAGCAACCACCAAATGAAGATCTGGTGATTGCTCAGAAACCAAACAGATACTTACTTCAGCCTACGAGTAACACTATACGCCATAAATTTGTTTTTGTCAATTATCCGGTTTTATAATTTTTTACCAACGCAGCACCCAATCGGCGAT
>JANTHQ010000150.1 GCA_024762375.1 Anaerolineaceae bacterium | reverse complement strand
TTACCCCCAACTTAAAGCTGGGATAAAAATCACAATCGGATTTGACAAAGAGGAAAAATGATTGTATAATGTTTCACAAACAATAGCTTTCTCCTTTCTTGTTGTTGTTTGCCTCCCCTCCTTAAGCAAGCGCCCCGATGTTCGTCGGGGCGCTTCTTGTTTTTTGCGAACAGCAGCAATGTGGATAGTACCGTGTACCCATGACTAATTAAAAAACGGCGAATAGTGGTTGACAAATCCGCTATTTCAGCGTAATATCATTGTGTGTATCGCTGAAAAGGAAAAAATGACATGATATTCAAAGCCGATATGAAACGCACAATTTATGGTCTGTACGATTTGGATACAATCGACCAAAAAATTATTGCGTTTTTACAAAAAAACGGGCGCGAATCATTTTCAAAAATTGCTGATGAAATCGGTGTGCCACCCAGCACTGTGCGAGACCGAACCAACCGCATGGTTGAAAGCGGCGTGATTCGCATTGTGGCACGATTGAATCCGTTGAAAGCCGAGCAACGTGTCAAAGCATCCATTGGCATCCGTTTGGCCGGTGGCAAACATCGCGATGTGGCGCAACAAATTTCCGAAATGAAAGAAGTTGTCAGTTTGGTTATCGGAACCGGGAATTTTGATTTACTGGCGGAACTTTCATGTAAAGATAACGAGCATTTGCTGGACACCATTTCGCGTTTGCAGGAAGTGCCCAATGTGCAGGCCACCGAAACATTCATTCATTTTTCGGCAGTGAAAAATACACAGGATGAAATTGATGCTACCATTTAAATGGTAGCCGCCATCGTTTTAATGGGTTCCGGCGTTCGAAAACAGTGCGGAAAAGCACCGGCCGGATTTTTTCCCACGCTTGCGTGATTTGTGTTTTTAATGCGCTATCGTCGGTATATTTGGGGCTGAATGTTTGCTGCACATATACCTTGCTGATTAATTCAATTTCATCTGACACCTCCGGCACGACACGCTCCATTTGTGATGCGTGCTCATAAACCGTTTGCCAGGGGTGTTTTTTTATCCCCATCCAGTTTGCCAACCGGAGCATCGCTGCGTAAACCGCCCCGATGGTTGGCCCGGTTGCAGCGTCGGGTTCGGTTGAGATATCGCCGACTAACTGCCACCGTTTTAACACCCAAAAAATCACCAAAAACAGTATGCTGATGCCCACCAGCCATTGGATGGTTGTCCCCACGGTGCGAACCGTTTGTGCCGGTATGGTAATATCGCCCCAAAACGGCAGTGCCAAATGGGCGAAAGCCGGTGGCTCCGGGGTAGGGGCGGACAAACTATCGTTGGCTTCCACATCGCGCACACGGTCGATGGGTGCTGTGTCTTCCGGTGGAGTATTCGCCGCGCCGGCGCCGTTTCGCGATTGATTGGTGAGACGGCCGATGGATGGTTGGGCTGCGGTCGGTTCAAACTCTATCCAGCCATACGTGGGAAAGAAAACCTCTACCCACGAGTGGGCGTCTTTATTTTGTACCATATATGCGATACGCTGGTCGTCTAGCGTTTCTAATTGCCCGCGGGCGTATCCGGCGGCCAATCGGGCCGGGATACCGAGAGAACGCAGCATGACAATCATTGATGTGGCGTAATAATCGCAATAGGCTTGTTTCAGGTCAAAAAGGATGTAATCTACTTTATCGCGGTCTGCCGGGGGGAGCGGAATGGCTTCGTTGTAGGTGATGTTGGTTCGCAAGTAGGCTTCTATTGCCGATGCTTTATCGTAAACGGTGGGTTTGTTGGCAGTGATTTCTTTCGCCAAATCGAACACACGCTGCGGGATACCGTCGGGAAGTTGCGTGTAGCGCTGAATTATCCAGTCGGGTGGGCGGGCTGTGTCGTTTTGCAATTGTTCTTTGGTGGCCACCGAGAGGAGTGAAACTACCTGATATGGTTCTTCTGCCCGCAATCGGCGGTCACTTTCGATGAAGGTTACTTCAAAATACCACGGTTCTTTTTTGCCCGCCCAGTAGTTCAGCGGGCTATTTTGCATTTCGGCTGGAGTGACGATGCTGGCTTTGCCGTGGGCGTTTCTATCGAGTGTCACCGGGTCGCTCAACGCGTATAGCACCGTTGCACCATCGCGATAAAGTTGGTAAGTTTGAGTTATCGGGGTTCGTGCGCGAAAAAAGGGCAGCGAAAGATTCGGGTTGTTGGCACCAAATGCCAACTCGACGGTGTCTTCGCTTGCCCAGCCCCGGCCATCGTATGTGTCGTACACGGCGGCACGCCAATACCGCCCGGCGGATGCTTGCACCACCATCACCGGTTCGGCTGTGAGATTTCGGGGGCCACCCAGTTCCAAATTTTGGCTGAATGTGTTTGCGCCCAAAAGCGGGTCGGGCTTATAATTTAAATTGGCAAACAGACGATTCCATTGCGTTTGCGCCGTGCGCCATTCGCGGTCGAAATTGCTAAAAAGTTCGGTGGTTTGGGTGGGCGACAGCGTTGGCGCGAGCCACGCTGCTATCAGCAGGGCTATTGAAAATAGTACGCCACCGCGGAAAAAATCGAAGCGGACATCGGGGCGATAAAAAACGTGCGCGGCGCGCCAGTGTTCTTCTTGCTCCATCAAATTAAAACGAATGACCAGCAGTACCGCGACAACCAAAAACGTCAGCACATACAAAGTTAAATTTGCCGGGGCATAATGGAACATAATGAGCACCATCACGCCGCCCGGCACAAGTGCCGACCAAACTTGTCGGTGGCGAAAAACGGTCCAAATGGTAACATAGCCTGCCAGCCACACAATGAGACTCATTTCCAGCACGAACATCTCGTTGTCGTAGCTTACACCGCCGTTCACCGCAACCAAATACCACTGGATGATGCGCTGAATCAAATTTTCCCAGCGTTGATGCCATGTCCAACCGGCGGGGGCAATATGGCTGACCACCCAAAACGACCAGCCGCTACCGATGATGATGCTGAAAATATGAGCAATGACTGAGGGTAATAAACTTCGACTCAACATCAATCCGATGATGATTGCACCCAATCCCACCCATGTGACAAGATAGACTTTTTCTGTCCAGCCGGAATGTGCCACCGCTGACGATAAAATGAAGACCAGCGCGGCAACCAGCAATACCAGCATGATATTTTTTTGAAAAGAAATACGCTTCGCCATGCACGCACTCACTTTGGGCGGTGTGGCATCCCGCAGTTTTTTTGTGGCATAGAAATTGTACCGTGCTCCCGCCGCACGTCAAACGCCGAGAAGAATCCGGTCGCTTTGCCCGTAAGTGACGGGAGTGCTATTATCCCCCGCATGGAAAAACCAATTGTTGTCGCAGGCGTATTATCCGATACCCATTTGCCATATCGTATGAAAACACTTCCCCATGCGGTCGTTGAGACTTTTGCCGGGGTGGATATTATTTTGCACGCCGGCGATGTGGATCGCCTTGAGTTTCTATCGCCGTTGCGGGCTATTGCACCGTTACATGCTGTGCGCGGAAACTTTCATTTGGCGGATGGCAGTTTCGGGGGGCGAAACTTGCCGCCGGTGGTGACACTGACGCTCGCCGGGCGGAAAGTGGTGGTGGTTCACGGACACCGTCCGGGCGTTTTGGGAGCGTTGCTCAAAATTCCCGATATTTTTCTGTCAATCGTGCTGGCTCATCCCAACGAACGTTTCAACCACCGAATTTCGCAGCGTTTGCACCGGTTGTATCCCCAAGCCGATGTGGTTATTTTCGGGCACACCCACAAACCATTTGAAAAACGGTTGGGAAAAACGCTCTTTTTCAACCCCGGAGCCGTTGCGCCAACCGTGAAAATGCGTCCCAGTGTTGGATTTTTGCGGTTTTGGGAAGATAGAATCGAAACGGAAATTGTCTGGCTGTCACCCGGCAGTGGGGGTTAATCTGTCTGCGGGGGTAGAAAACCTTCGGCTTCCCATTGGCGGTCTCGCAGGTAGCGGGTGACCATCCCCACGGTGGAAAGCAATGGCACGATGATGAGAGTCACTAAAATACCAAAGAGTGCCAAACTGGTCAAAACACTGACGAATACGATTGCCGGATGAAGGCGCAATCGTCGCCCCATCAAAGCCGGGCGAATCCAGATGTTTTCCGCTTGTTGGATGATTAAAAATATCGCCAGCACGATAATTGCGAACAACCAGTTTGAAACGGGTAGAAATGTTGAGCCTTCAAACAGGGCAATGGTCACAGCGATGAGTGCAGCCAGTGTTGGCCCCAATGATGGGATGATATCGAGCACGCCCGCGATGACACCGATGATGAGCGCGGCCGGCATACCGACCGCCATGGTTCCCAACCAAGAAAACACCCCAACAATCAGCATCAGCAGCAATTGCCCGCGCAAAAAACTTCCCCAAATCAAATCAATTTCGTGGAGCAAGTGATTTGTGTGGGGGTGGTACTGCTGCGGAATGTACGATAGTAACCATCGGTGCAGACGGTGGCTGTCGCGCAGAAGATAATAGACGGACACCAGTGCAATCAATCCCCACAACAGGTTGGTGGAGACATCTGCCAGCACAAACCCCAGGTTGGTGGCAATTTGGGTAACGGTCTGTGCGATGGATGCTTCCAAGTCGCTGAACACGTTATTGAGTGGGATGGAAAAACCGCCGATGACTAGCGGTGTGCCGGTTAATGTTTTCAGCCGCTCGGTTAAAAATTCGATATCCGGTATGAATTCTCGGGTTTGGGCGATGACCACCGGGGTTAAAATTGCGGGAATGGCAATCAGCAAAATTAAAAAAATGAGGTAGACGATGGTCACCGCACCGTTGTGGCTCAATTTTGTGCGCCGAATGAGAAAATTAACCAGCGGATGAAGGATGTATGCAATCAGCCCGGCGATTATCAGCGCGCTGATGAGTGGCTGCAATTTTATGATGAGCCAAACAGCGATGATGATGAGCAGTCCTGCCAGTGCATATTGAATTGGCTGTCGAGCTGAATTGTGTTCCATAATTTTTGAGTATTGATGAATCGTTTAAGTTTATTATACCGTGTTCGTCAATTACCAAAAAACATGAGTGATGAAAAAGGCGGTTGGCATCCCAACCGCCTTTGCTATAAACTGAATTTTGTTAAAAATGGCTTTTTATGGCGCCCATGTGATGCGCTCTTCTAGCCAGCCACGCGAATTATCGACATCGTATTGCACAATTCCATCGGGGGGCGCAGGCATATCAAACAATTTGCGGACATTGCTGCCATCGGCATTGGCCACCCAAACAGCCCAAACGCCGCCTCGGTCAGATACAAAAGCAATGCTGCGCCCATCGGGTGACCATGTGGGCAAGCCGTCTTGGGCCGGATTGTTGGTGATGCGCACCGGGTTAGAACCGTCAACGCCCATTGTCCAGATTTCCCAGTTGCCGACATTGTCTCGTTCCATTGACATCACGGCTATTCTGTCGCCGGTTGGGCTGGCTGCCGGAGCGATGTCTCCGGTGGTGCCGATTTTGCTGCCATCGGCGGCAGTTGGCGATAACACCCACAAGCCGCAATCGCCAGAAACGGTACAACCATGCACCACAAGCCGGTCATCGGGCAATGTGTCCACATAATCGCCCAAAAATCCGAGGCTCTCGCCACCGCCACCGGTTTGATATGCACGGTATAATCGGGGTGCGCGGTCACCTTCGCGGCGTGTGCTGAATACCAGCGAGCCATCGGTGTACCACGCGGGTAATCCATCTTCCACAAAACTAGTTAA
>JANTHQ010000149.1 GCA_024762375.1 Anaerolineaceae bacterium | reverse complement strand
ATCTCCGCCATCGACAATTTGATGAAAGGCGCGGCGGGGTCGGCGGTGCAGGCAATGAACCTGATGTGCGGCTTTGATGAACGCGCCGGACTCGGTTTTCCGGGCTTGCATCCAATTTAGAGATTTGTCATTTGTCACTTGTCATTTGTCACTTGCAACCCTGTAACTTTTTTGAAACTTGAAACGAGAAACTTGAAACGAGAAACTATGTTTGTATTAAAAATCGGTGGCAGCACCGGCATCAATTACGATTTAATTGCAGATGATATCGCCGAAATGGTGCAGAATGGCGAAAAAATGGTGGTGGTGCACGGCGGCTCGGCGCTGACCAATGAGGTGGCGGAAAAGTTGGGACATCCCCCGCAATTTGTCACCAGCGTGAGCGGGTTTTCGTCCCGCCGGACCGACCGCCGCACCATCGAGATTTTCGAAATGGTTTATTGCGGGCAGATGAACAAAGGTCTGGTGGAAAAACTGCAATCGCGCGGGGTGAACGCCGTCGGGTTGAGCGGGCTGGATGGGCGATTGTGGGAAGGCAAGCGCAAAGCCGCCATCAAAATCATCCAAAACGGACGCAAGCGCGTTCTGCGCGATGATTTCACCGGCAAAGTGGAGCGGGTGAATACCGATTTGCTGAACCTGCTGCTGTCGGCGGGATATGTGCCGGTCATTACCCCGCCCGCCATCAGTTACGACGGCGAAGCCATCAACGTGGACGGCGACCGCGCATCGGCGGCGACCGCCATCGCACTCGGCGCGGACACGCTGGTCATTTTGTCGAATGTGCCGGGCTTGCTGGAAAAATTTCCCGATGAAAGCACGCTCATCCGCCGCATTCCGGCGCAATCGCTGGACAAATTTATGTCGGTGGCGCAAGACCGGATGAAAAAGAAAGTGATGGGCGCGCAGGAAGCGTTGGCGGGTGGCTTGACGCGCATCATTTTCGCCGATGGGCGGGTGGAAAACCCGGTTCGGCGTGCTTTAAATGGCGAAGGGACTGTGATAGAATAACAATATCCCAAAGCGAGGTGTGGTGATGACTGTTTCGGAAAAATTAGATATTCTGCAAAAAATTATAACTGAAGATGACGCGCTGAACCAAACACTCGATAAATTGCTGGATGTTACCCGGGCGC
This sequence comes from Anaerolineaceae bacterium, assembly GCA_024762375.1. GTDB lineage: Bacteria > Chloroflexota > Anaerolineae > 4572-78 > 4572-78 > JANTHQ01. Next base: position 4,590 of record JANTHQ010000149.1, on the reverse strand, counting down.
AGTATCAATTGAAACTGGATAAATTCGATGCGGATTTGCAAGCGTTTGAATCTCGGTATGGTATGCTGTCCGATGAATTTTACGCCAAATTTGAAGCCGGCGAGTTGGGCGATGCGATGGATTTTTTCGAGTGGGCAGGCATCATTGAATTGCGGCGCGATATTCAGCAAAAAATTGAACAATTGGATGCACTGGAATGAAAAATGCGGCTGATTATCTGGCGTTTGTTCGTTCGCTAATCATCGTTCATCCGGCAATTGTCAAAATTGTCGTTGCACGAGAAGAGCACCAAGGGACGTTGGGGCTATTTCGCTATCGTCTGTCGTTGCGAAACGGTGATTTACTCGAGGTATTTCAGCGGTTCAGTATTGATGCCGGTGTGCCCATCGTTACGAAATATAGTTTTCAATGGCAAGATGTCGCTGGTAATCTGCGCTTTCGTTGGGACAATGCTCCCCATCATCCCGAAATTGAAACGCATCCGCACCATCTCCACTCCGGCGATGGGAAAATTTTACCGCACGTACCGGTTACTATTCTCGATATTTTGGAAAAACTGAATGACGACAATATCTTCCCCACTAAATAATTTCTCTGAAATGGAAAAAGCCCATTTTTCCGGCGCAGTGCCCCGGCGACCCTTCACGCTGGTGCGGGCGCAGGGGGCGCGGTTGTGGACGGATGACGGGCGCGAATTCATCGACTGCGCGGCGGCGCACGGTTGGGCGAATGTCGGGCACAGCCATCCAACTGTAACCGCGGCGATTCAGCGGCAGGCGGCGACATTTGTCGCCACACACGAAGGTGCATTCAACGACCAACGCGCGCTGTGGATGGCGGAACTGTCGACGGCGCTGCCCGGCGATTTGTCGCGCATTCAGCCCGCCAATTCCGGCGCGGAAGCGGTGGAAGCCGCCCTGAAAGCGGCACGGTTTTTCACGGGCAGAACCGAAATCATCGCCGCGAAACGCGGGTTTCACGGGCGAACATTCGGCGCGTTGAGCGCGACTTGGAACAAAAAATACCGCGAACCGTTTGCCCCGCTAGTGCCCGATTTTCGGCACGTGACGTTCAACGATTTGGCGGAAATGGAAGCCGTCATTTCGGACAAAACCGCCGCCGTGATTTTGGAAGTGGTGCAGGGCGAAGGGGGCGTGTACCCCGGCGACCCCGATTATTTCGCGGGCGTGCGCCGTCTGTGCGATGAGCGTGGCGCACTGCTGATTTTTGATGAAATTCAAACCGGAATGGGGCGCACGGGCAAACTGTTCGCCACCGAACACTTGCCGATTCTGCCGGACATCATCACGCTGGGAAAAGGCTTGGGCGGCGGCATTCCGATGGGCGCGGCGGTGTGGCGCGATTCGCTGGGGACGCTGGACGCGGGCATTCACGGCAGCACCTTCGCCGGGAATCCGCTGGCGTGCGCCGCCAGCCGGGCGGTTTTGCAGGTTATGCGGGATGAAAAACTGCCGCAGCGCGCGGCTCGGCTGGGGGATTGGCTGATGACGGAACTGCGAGCGATTGATTCGCCGCAAATCCGCGAAGTGCGCGGGCTTGGGTTGATGGTCGGCGTGCAATTACGCGGGCGGGTCACGCCGGTGTTGAAAGCGCTGGCAGATGAAGGCATCTGGGCGCTCCCCGCCGGACCAACCGTGCTACGGTTGTTGCCGCCGTTGGTCATTTCAGAGGAAGATTTGCAAACGGTGGTGGAGAAGATTCGCGGGGTGCTGGGCGGATAACCCCCTCCCCAGCCCTCCCCCCTGAAAGGGGGAGGGAGAGGGGAGAACTTATCCCAAAACTTCTTTCACCGCAGCGATGGCGGCATCATAATCGGGATGTTGAGCAATTTCCGGCACATATTCCACGTAACGGACAATCCCGTCACGGTCAATCACGAACACACTGCGCTGTTCCAGCCGCAATTCTTTCACGTGTGTGCCATACGCCGTGCCGAAATTCATATCCATATGGTCAGACAGCACTTGAATGCGGTCGATACCTGCGGCGGCGCACCAGTTTTTCTGGTTCCACGGGTGTTCGGAACTGACTGCCAGTGCCACCACATCGTCACCGAGTTTAGCGGCTTCTTCGTTGAACCGGCGTGTTTGGGCATCGCAAATGCCGGTGCTCAGGTTGGGCATCACGCTGATGAGCCGCACTTTGCCCGCGCTGTCATCCAACGTCACAGTGGACAAATCGTTTGCCACCAGTTTGAAATTCGGTGCTTTGTCGCCAACTTTCAGCCGCTCGCCGATAACGGTTAGCGGGTTACCTTTCAGGGTGACACCACCCAAAGTCTCTTTCGTCATTTTTATCTCCTTTTGCGGATTGTTTACAGTTTGATTTTTACCCGCAAAGAATTATAGGCGGTCAGCCGCCAGGTGCAAATATGAAAGCAAAATTTATCAAATTGTTGGAAAATCTGGTTGAAATTCCCAGCCCGTCGCGGGAAGAACGCGCTGCCTCGGAATTTTTGGTTGGTTGGATGGCGGAAAACGGTTTCCGCGCGAAAGTGGACGCCGCCGGAAACGCCGTCGGCACGCGGGGCGACGGCGAAAACGAAATCATCCTGCTGGGGCATATCGACACATTTCCGGGCAATCCGCCTGTGCGCCGCGAAGGCGATCTGCTTTTTGGGCGCGGTAGCGTGGACGCCAAAGGGCCGCTGGCGACTTTCGCCGCCGCCGTCTCGCAGGTTGAGCCGCCCGCCGGTTGGCGGCTGACGGTGGTCGGTGCGGTGGAAGAGGAAGCCGCCACCAGCAAAGGGGCGCGGCATATGCTGAAAATGCGCGAAAATCACGCGCCGAAATTCTGTATCATCGGCGAGCCAAGCCGCTGGAATCGCATCACGCTCGGTTACAAAGGGCGATTGCTGCTGCACGCCACCCTGCGCGTGCCGTTTTCCCATTCGGCGGGGCAGGGGATATTGCCCGCCGAGCAGGGGGTGCAATTCTGGCAGGCCGTCGCCGCGCATTGCGAACGGGTGAACGACGGGCGCACCGGCGCGTTCAACCGGCTCGACCCGTCGCTGCGGGCCATCAACAGCAACGATGTGGGCGCGTTCGGCACGGTGGAAATGACCATCGGTTTTCGGCTGCCGGTGGATATTGACCCGCACGCGCTGGAAACCGATTTGCGTGCGCTGGCGGCATCATTCCCCGCCGAAACCGACCTGCAATTTTCGGGGCACGAATTCGCCCACCGCGCCGAAAAATCGACATCGCTGGTGCGTGCCTTTCTGCGTGCCATTCGCGCGGCGGGGGAAAAGCCGCGTTTCGTGGTCAAAACCGGCACCTCTGATATGAATGTCGTCGCGCCGGTGTGGGGCTGTCCCATTTTGGCGTATGGCCCCGGCGATTCCGCACTCGACCACACGCCGGATGAGCATGTCGATTTGGATGAATATCTGCGCGCGATTGACGTGCTGAAAACCGCGCTGGAAACGTTGATGAAGTAAGGTAAAAATAGTCCACAGATGGACACAGATATTCGCAAAAAAGTAAAAAATCAGTGTTCATCTGTGTAAATCTGTGGATTAAAAAACTTTACCCGAACCGGCTGTGTGCCATTACTTTTGACGGAGGCAAAAAATGGACGAATCTATCCCCATTATCGAGCAGCGGCGGATTGAAGCCAATCTCATCAAAGCCCTGCTGCCTGCGCTGGAAGGCGAACTCGGCGCGGAGAAAGCCCGTGAACTGCTCACGGCGGTAATTGTGGAGCTGGCGCGAGAGAAGGGCGCGGAATTGCGTGTAGTCAACAACAATGATTCACTCATCACTTTTGCCGAAACGTGGGAGCCGTGGCTGCGCGGCGGCACACTCGATATGGAGGTTGTCACACTGACGGACGACGAATACCGTTTCAACGTGACGCGCTGCGCGTATGCGGAAATGTATCGTGAATTGGGGCTGGCGGAATTGGGATTTATCCTCAGTTGCAATCGCGATGCTGCGCTGGTGGAAGGTTTTTCCGACCGCATCGAATTTCGGCGCACGCAGACAATTATGGAGGGTGCGCCATACTGCGATTTTCACTATTTTCGGCGCAAAAAAGAACAGCACGCAGGCGGCACAGATTGAACTGATTCCCACTGATGTTTAGCCTTATCTGTGAAAATCTGTTATTTCCGTGTCATCCGCGTGTTGTTTATTTATCTACCCGTCAGTGCTGTTCACTGAGTGCCAAGAGCACACCGGCACGCCCCACCAGCCCGACCAGCCGCCCATCTGCATCGACCACCGGCAAGCGTTTGATTTGATGCTCCAGCAGCAGTTTCAACGCTTCGGTGAGTGGGGCGTATTTTTGCACGGTGATGGGGTCGGGCGTCATCACTTCTTTCGCGGTGCGATGCTCCAATTGCACTTTATTGTGCGCGCTCGGCTTTAATCGGTTTGAGAGTGCTTGCAGCACTGTGCTCCGTTCCGCTTCGGTGGCGCGGGTGAGTAAATCGCCATCAGTGATGATGCCGACGACTCGCCGCTCGTCATCAACCACAACCACTCGCCGCTGTGATGTTCCCAGCAGCAAATCTACCACTTCTGCCAGCGGCGCATCCTGTTTGACCGTCGGTACGGAAATGAGCAT
>JANTHQ010000148.1 GCA_024762375.1 Anaerolineaceae bacterium | reverse complement strand
AACCGCCCGCCGCATCCAGCGATTGCACGGCGCGCACCATCGGCGATTCTTGCAGTACCGCAGCGCGCACCGGTCGCTGCACCGCCGAAAAAACGGCATTCGGTGCGCGAAATTTCACTTCGGCTTTGGTGGGATGCACATTCACATCCACATCTTCCGGCGGCAGCGAAATATTGAGTACCGCCACCGGATGCCGTCCGATGGGCAGAAAGGTGTGGTATGCCTGCGCCACTGCTGTTGCCAGCGCGCGGTCTTGAATCCAGCGGCGGTTCACAAAAAAGATGAGATGGTCGCGCTGGCCGCGATGCAGTGCGGGTGTGCCGACATATCCGCTGACGGTGATACCGTCATTTTCGCCCTGCACGGGAACCATCTGCTGTGCTGTGTCCAATTTCCACACCGACACGAGCACATCATACAATTCTCCGCTGCCATCGGTTTGGAACACCTGCCGTCCGCTGCTGTGCAGTGAAAATCGAATTTCAGGATATGCCAGCGCGTAATGGCTCACAATCCGAAAAACGTGCCCCGTTTCGGTGGCATCGGCTTTCAAAAATTTCAGCCGCGCGGGAACGTTGAAAAAAAGGTTGTCCACCGTGATGATGGTTCCTGCCGGGGCACCCACGGGCGACAGCGATTGCCGCACGCCGCCTTCGATGCGGATTTGAGCGCCGCTGGGCTGGGCCGCCGGGCGCGAAATCATGGTCAATTGCGAAACGGCGGCAATGGATGCCAGCGCTTCGCCGCGGAAGCCGAGCGTCCGCACCTGAAACAGTTCTTCAATTGTGGAAAGTTTGCTGGTGGCATGGCGCTGAAACGCCAGCGGCACTTCATCAGCGGGGATACCGGCGCCATCATCGGCAATTTTGATGCGCTGTTTGCCCCCACCGGTTATTTCCACCCGAATGGCAGACGCACCGGCATCGATGGCATTTTCAATCAACTCTTTCACCACCGATGCAGGACGTTCCACCACCTCGCCGGCGGCGATTTTATCGGCGACTGTTTGCGGCAATATTTTTATGGGCACAAATTTCCCCGATCTGTTGGCGTTTCGGTCGGCGCACATGCACCGATGACAGTATCATAATTCATTGCAAGCGAATTGCCAAAAATCACCCGGACGGCAGTTGCCCAATAAAAAAACGCCCGGAAGATTTCCGGGCGCGAAAAGGTTTTTCCGGTTTACAGCCGCTCGATGAGCCACGCGGGCGCCATACTGCTGAATGTGGTGTTGAACAGCGCGGTAAACTGGTCGGAAACCAGCAGCACGCCGATGGTAACCAAAAAGATAGCGCTGATAATTTCGATAGCGTGCATGTGCCGGTTGAGGCGTTTGAGCAAACCCGTCGCCGACGAAAGCAGCAGCGCGGTCAGCAGGAACGGCACCGCCAGCCCCAACGAATACACGAACAGTAATAAAATTGCTTGCCCCACACTCTGTCCCGTCGCGGCGATGGTTAAAATTGCGCCGAGCAGCGGCCCGATACAGGGTGTCCAACCGGCGGCAAAGGTCATCCCCACAAACAGCGAGCGAGAGTAACTGGGCGTGCTGCCCATATCAGATTGAATGCGGCGTTCCGGCAAAATGAACATGTCGAGTTTGTAATTGAGGGTGGTCAATGGTTCGCCAACTTTGTTTGCCAGCCAGCGGAAAACCCCGCCCATATGCAAACCGAACAGTATCAGGAAAACCCCGCCAACTTTTACCAGAATGCTGGAAAATGTGCCGCGCAGGAATGTTCCCAAAAATCCGAACGGTGCGCCAAACACCACCACAAAAATCACAGTGAACCCCGCCACAAAAAGCAGTGCGTGCATGAACACCATGCCCCGATTGATATTTTCATCCTCCGCACCGACAGTTGTGCCGGTGAGATATCCCAGATACACCGGTATCAGCGGCAGCACACACGGCGACGCAAACGATAAAAACCCGGCGGCAAACGCCAATGGAATGGTAAGACTTTCTGGAGCCATAACTATTTTTCCTCACATATTTGATATGGGCGCTCAAACGCTACACCCAGCATTACACCGAAATATACCATTTTTTGCGGTAAATGTCTGTAATATACCATACATCGATTGGACGCATCGAGTATTTCGGCTCTTACTTTTCCGGTTCTTTTTCCAACAGTTGTTTCAACATCGACAATTCGCTATTTAACTTTTGCTGTCGATTGGAAATACTGAATATCAGCACAAAACTGAACAGCCAAAATACTGCGTATGCCATCATCAGATAAATTAAATCTGCCACAATAAACCTCCAAAAATCCAGAAGAACTTTTTACCGATATAAAACTTCTTGTTTGAGTGTTTCAACTTCGTGCTGCGTTTTGCCCAGCCGCATGCGGTGATACAACAGCGTGCCGTAAAAAACGGTAAAAGCCGCAATGCAGAACATCAGAGTCATCGTCATGTTCGGGCTCATGTCAAACCCGCCCGTACCCTCGCTGGAACTGGATGCCACCACGGCCGGGTGGATGTCGCGCCACCAGCGGATTGCCATAAAATTAATGGGCACGGATATAAACGCCACAATGCCATACACCGCCGCAAATCGCGCGCGCCGCGCCGGGTTGTCAATTGCCGAGCGGAGCATCAAATAGCCGATATACATCAGCCAGCCAATGGCGCTGATGGTCAATCGGGGGCTCCATGTCCACCATGTATTCCAAGTCGGTTTCGCCCAAATGGAACCCGTCACCAGCACCATCGTCATAAATGTCAGTCCGATTTCCACACTGGCATTTGCCAGATTGTCCCAAAAGAAGGAACGCCGCCACAAATAGCCGATACCGGCGGCAAATGTGATGAAAAATGCAAAAAATCCAACCCATGCCGCGCCGACATGGAAATACAAAACACGCTGGGTGAACCGCTCGACTGCGGTTTGGAGATTCATCGCCGGGGGGGCGAAAACCAATGCCAAATATAACCCGGTTATCATCATCAGCCCGCTGATAACAGTGAGTACCAGCCCCAAAGTGTCTCGCTGCGCTGAACGCGCCGTTCCTGCTGACATATTTTACTCCTCTACCACATATTCAAACATCATATATGAAACTGCCAAAAAAATTAAATCGAAGGCAACCAATAACCCCAGCCAGTTTTGCACGTCTTCAAAGGGTAATTTGTCCAAAATACCGGCGGTGAGCCGCACCGCAGAGAGCAGCACCGGTACAACCACCGGAAAAAGCATGATGGGCAAAAGCACATCGCGGGCGCGGGTATGAATAACCATCGCCGAAAAAAGTGTGCCGACACCAGCGAAACCGATGGTTCCGAGTACCACTACCCCGCTCAATGGAACGATGATATCGAGCGGCTGGTTAAAAAATACAATAAACAGCGGTAAAATCACAACTTCTACCACCGAGATGAACAGCACGTTGCCCAGAAATTTTCCAAAATAGATGGCGCTGCGGTCAACCGGTGCGAGCAGCAGCCCTTCCAGCGACCCCCGGTCGCGCTCGGTGATAAAACTGCGTCCCAGCCCGAGCATCCCCGCAAAAGCGATGGCAACCCATAGCACGCCCGGTGCCAGCGTGTTGGCGTTATCGGTGCGCAGGTCGAATGCAAAATTGAAGATGAAGATGACCAGCAGCGAGAAAACAAACATCGCGCTCATCATCTCTTTGGTGCGCAATTCTGCGGCGATGTCTTTGCCGGCGATAGCACCCACTTTTCGCAGGTAAGAAAATTGCGGTGGGCGGTGGGCAATGACGCTGTCGGATGATATGGATGAAGATAGATTTTGCGGCATTACGCCTTTTCTCCTGCGTGCTACTGCCGGTAAAACCGGGACAATTCTGCAACCGAAACTTCATCGCGGGGGGCATCAACGGCAATTTTGCCATCTGAAAGCATCAGCACGCGCTGCCCCAACGATAATCCCCGCTCCAAATTGTGGGTGGTCATCAGCACGGTTCGTTCAGCAGTACCGACGGCAGCCAGCAGTTCGCCCAGCATTGATGTTGCGCCCTGGTCCAATCCGGTATCCGGTTCATCCAACAGTAAAATGGGTGGATTGTGTAAAATGGCGCGGGCAATCGCCAGCCGTTGCTGCATCCCCCGCGAATATGTGCGCACCGGGTCTTTCTGCCTGCCCCACAACCCGACTTCGCGCAATACTTTTTCGATGCGTTCGGACGGGTTTTGCACATCATACATCCGAGCATAGAAACGCAAATTCTGTTCGCCGCTCAAATCATCATACAGCAACGTTTTGTGCGATACCAGCCCGATATAACGCCGAATGTATGCGGCATGCTCGCGGGTATCCATATCCCCGATGAAAATTGTGCCGGCCGTCGGTTTGGACAGCGTGGCAACCATGCTCATCAGGGTGGTTTTCCCCGCACCATTAACCCCCAGCAGGGTGATAAACTCGCCGGGGGCGATATCAAACGAGATGTTGCGCAGTACAACTCGCGTTCCAAATGCTTTGACCAAATTGCGAACTTTTATCATCCGTGTGCCAAAATGTCTTTCAGTTGATTGCGATATTGTGCCCGCAACCGGCGATAGACCGCTTCATCAACCGCGCCTTCGTCGTGCATGGATTCCAATTCCTGCAGCAACGCTACCAGCCGGGCTTTTTCGGCTTCCATCGTATCGGCGACAGCCAATGCCGGATTGGTGCGGTTGGTCATAATCACCACAAACGCAATGAGCAGCACGCCCAGCCCCAAAATTGACCATTGCAAAACTTGCTGGTCGGGCCCGGCAGCCACAGCGCCACCCGAAGGTGCTGCGCCTGCAGCGGCAAAATCGAGTTTATTCAATTTGTCGAAAGTAATCACCAGCTCATCACCGGCGGCAAAATTTTCGCCCTTCCACTGCTGGTAGGTGCTACCTTGAATTGCCCGGTCTTCCAAACGCTGCATTTGTTTACTCGATACCGTTTCGCCTTGGTCGGTCACCAGCAGGTTTACAGCCGGAATCGCATCGAGCAATTTGGTTTTGATGGTGGCCGATTTCCCATCAATGGGAATGCCGTAGCTCACGGCCAGCGAATAATTTTCAGCACCGGGTGTCACCGGGCGCGAATCGACGTAAATGTTTGCATCCGTTTCTCGGGCTGAGCCAAATTGGAACGACACTTCTTGTGCATTTTCGGGCACACTGATGCGCACTGTTTCCGGCATGCCGTCGGCGCCCATTTTGCCCACAAATGTTTTATCGCTGTTGTTTGAATAAACATAAATATCGGTAATGCTGATAAAATCGGGCACGAATGCCACAATGCGGTGCAGTGTGGTCGGCGTTACAACCGACGGGTCATCGGTTGTTTCATAAACATTGATATCGAGTGTGGTTTCGGTGCTGTCCGGCAGGAAAACAGCCGAGCCATCGGAAAAGTAATGGACATCGTTATAAACTGCCTCAAGCACGAAATTGGCGGTGTGCTCTCGCCGAACTTTTTCGAAGCGGAAAGTACCGTCGGCGCCGCTGCTCCCTTCGGCGGTTTCGAGCAATGAACCTTCTGCCGAAACAGTATAAAGCGTCAGGGGAATGTTGGGCACGGGGTCGCCGGTTGTGCCGTTTATGACTGTGCCGGTCAGCACCCCATCATGGGGAACGGGAACGGGCATTTCCATGCTCAACGAGCGGGCGAAGGCGATGCCGGCCATCACATCCGCATCGGCCAAAGGCTGCAGCGCATCGGCGTGCGGGTCATCTGCCGTGCGGAACGATGCCAGCAGCGCATCGGTGCTGGCGGTGGCCAGCGTGGCCGG
>JANTHQ010000147.1 GCA_024762375.1 Anaerolineaceae bacterium | reverse complement strand
TGCTGAGATTCACCGCCGCGCCGACCATCGCCCCCTCTGCCCCGACGGTTCCCACCCGAACTTCACCGGTGGCAATGCCGATGCCCATCCCTGTTTTCAGGAATTTCGGGTTTTTCAACTGCCACTCTTCCCGCAGTGTCAGATATTCCTGCCGCATTTGAGTGGCCGCCAGCAGCGCGCGCAGGGCGGGCGTCGCCAGCGATTCGCCGCGCCGTTCCGGATATTTCCCGAAAACGCCCATCACGCTGTCGCCCAAACTTTTGTCCATTGCGCCCCCCGCATTCACAATGATGGTGGACATTCGCAACAGATATTCGTCCAAAAACTGGATCATCAATTCGGGCCCGACGGCATCGGTGATGAATGTGGAACCGTGAATATCGCCCATCACCACCGTGACTTCATCTTGCCGCGCCAAAATTTCGTGCAGATAGCCGGGGTCGTAATAATCTTCTGCGTTTGGGCGCGGATGACTGCGATTGGGGCGCAGCAAGCGGTGGCTCGATGTTTCGACCAGCAGGCGTGCTGTGGAATGGCGGTGCTGTATCACTTCCTCAAAATCTTGGCGGCGTAGGCTGAGCAACTGACTGTCGGCGGTGCAGCGCACGGTTACCGTGCGGGGAACGGCGCGCAACAGCGCAATTTCGCCGAAATAATCGCCGGTGTGCAGCGTTTTCACCACCACCGGCTCGGCGTTTGGCGATGACACGACCATCTCTGCCGTGCCCGATTCGATGATGAAAAACGTGTCGCCGCTGTCGCCCATTTCGAACACGGTATCGCCCGCGCTGTGGGTGGTCACCTGCAACCGCTGCGCCAACGAAAGGGTCTGTTCCAGCGAAAGTTTGCTCAACATCGGAATACTTTCCAGCACCGAAATCACGCCGGAGCGAATGGCGCGGTCAACCAGTTCGAATTGCGTTTTTGCTTCAGCATAATCCGGTTTCAATTGCAGGGCAATTTCAAACGTGTCGCGTGCGTTTCGGTAATCTTTGATGACTTTCTGGACAATGCCGAGATTGAAATAGTGATACGGGCTGGTCGGTTCCAACTGGGTGGTGGTGTTGAAAATCGTCAGCGCTTCCTCATATTTCTGCTGGTCAAAATAGGCAATGCCGAGCTGATTGTATGCGTCCACAAAGTCGGGTTTGAGCCGGATGGCGGCTTCCAGATGGTCGATGGCACGGGCATACTGGTCGAGTTGGCGGTAGAGTGCACCCAACTCGTATTGCAACTCGGCATTTTGCGGCGAGGCTTCTGCCGCGCGGAGCAGATACGTCAGCGCCTCGGGGTAGCGTCCCACCTGATAACTGGCGAGCCCCACGGCGAACAGCATCGGGAACGTTTGCGCGGCGGGTAGTTCCGTTTCCCACTGTTCGGTCATCCGCGCAATTTCCGCGCCGGATGCCGCCAGACATTCCGCCGCAAGCCAGATGCGGGCATAATCGCTGCCGTCGCCCAGAATTTCGGAAAAGAGTTCGGTTTTTTGTTCGGAAATACCGAACAACAGCACCAGCGTGCCGAACCATCGTTGCAGCGCGTCGGGGGTGGCGACCATCTGCACCACCGATGCGCCTTCCTGTTTCAGCGCCAGCGCCGTGAAAAATTCCTGATAGGTGTGATGGGCAAATTCGATGCGGTGCTGTTCGATATTGCTGCTGTAACCAATCAACCCGCTGAATTTTATCTCTTCGTGAATATCCTCGATTGTACCGTATGCCACCGTTTCGATGGCATCATCGGGCATTTCGTGATATTTCACGTATGTTTTGGCGATAATCACGTACCATTGCCGCTTTGAAACGGTCAATTGGCGATGTTGCTGCATATACAGCCCCAATTGTGCCAGAATTTGTTTTCGGAGCGCCAGCGGGGTTTTGCTCTGCGAACGCCCAAAAATCTTCCACCATTCCGAATCCACCCGTTCCAGCAAATAATCGGTGAACCGGTCGAACATCACCCCGCGATTTTTGGGGAGCGTTTCGGATTTTTTTGCCAGCTGGGTGAACATATACAGTGCCAACGGGGTTTGCGCCAACTCGATGAGTTGCGGGCTACTGAAAATATCGCGGGCGAGCCGTTTGCCGCGTTCCTGCCGCATATATTTCACCAAAAATGCCTCAATGTCATAGCGCGTCAGCGGTTGCAGCACCACCGTTTTGAAACCGTGAATGGGCAGATAATCTTGCTCGCGGCAAGTCATAATGAAATGATGCCGCTCTCGGTACTGCTGAATGAACTGATTGAGCATTTGACGGGTGGCGGCATCACCCTGAATTTCGTTCAGCCCGTCCAGCACGAAAATAACTTTCGCGGCGGGAAATTCGGTGTGAGTGCCCTGCAGAAAAGCGCGAATGTCCGCTTCTGTCCACGATTGCCCGATACCGTATCCGCGCAGAATGTTCAGAATCATCCCTTCCACCGACCGTTCGCCGCCGAGCGCATTCAGTTTGATGAAAATCGGGATGGCGACCGCATCACCAGCGCCGAGGTCGTGTTCGGCGGCGCGTGCCAGTTGCAGGGTGATATATTTCAGCGCGGTGGTTTTGCCCATGCCCGCGCCACCCAAAATGACCGCGCGCGGGTCATTCTGAATGAGCGTCCAAACATCGCTGGGGATGGGACGTTCCACAATTTGCTGGCTGGCGAACCGCCGCAATGGCGACATCTCCGCCGGGGCGACACCGTGTGCCAGCGTGTCCACCCGTTTTTCGGCGACATTGCCCATCAGCGCCAGCAATTTTGCGATTTTTGGCGCGGCGGCGCGCAATTGCGGTTTGTTCAGCGGCAGAATTTCGCATTTGGTGATGGCGGTCACGGTGGCGGTGCGCGGGATATTTTTGATGAGTGCAATTTCGCCGAAAAACGCACCCCGTTTCAAACGGGTGATGACATTTCGATTGCCCAGCGGGTCGGTGACACTGACTTCCACTTCGCCATTCAGCAGCACATAACAGCGCTGCCCGATTTCGCCCTGCCGGATGATTTTTGTGCGCGGATTGACCTGCGCGCGCTGCGGAAAAATATCGGTGAGCAGCGTCAATTCCTCTTCCGAAAAATCATCGCGGGTGGTGGTGGATTGCACGGCTTCGGTGGCGCGAATGGCTTTCAGCGGCAGATAGAGGTCATTCCACACGATATATTCCGAATCGGTGAGCAGGGCGTGGATGTACCGTTCCAGCGGTGGGCGGGTACGCGGCCCGAAACTGGCGGCCATTTCCACCGAATCGGCGGGAAAGATGAACAGTTCGCTTTTCCAGCTCCAAAAATCGGGCGCGGATTGTGCCATCTGCCGCACGTGTGCCGGTTTTGCCCAAATAACGATGGGGTAGGCAATCATCGTGAACCGGTCGCGGAAAAAATTGAGCAGTTGGAAAAACCGCTTGCGCTCATCGTCGCTCAGTTTTTCGATACCGTGCACAAAAATGACGATGGCACGGTATTTGCCGGTCAGTTCCACGTTTTTGAAGCGGGCTTGGTCGGTGAGTTCCGCCAAACTTTTCACCAGATTCAGTTGCCGGTTGTCAATTTCAAACGGGAAGAGATAAATTTGGTCGTCTGCCAGCCGCTGCCGAAAATGCTCAAAGAGCGATTGCTGCAATTCGGCGCTGCCGCATTCGGCCACACTCAACCCGCCGAGGGTGCTCATCCGCAGGGTGGCGGTCATTAACCGTATTTCATCTGCAAAAATATTGGTAATTTTGTTCATTTCCACGTACTCTCTGGCAATCTGTGGCAGTGCTTTTGGGCGTGTCAGTGTCAGCATGATAGTTTAATGTCCAAAGTTTCAGGTTTTCGATTGGTTTTCGGTTGTCAGCCGTCAGCAAACGACCAATCTCTATTTTTCACCGTTTTCCGCTTCCCATTCGAGCAGCAGTTCCGATACCACCGGATGCACATCAAACCAGCCTTTGCCATTGGGATAATAGAGTACCACCAGCGATTCGAGATGGCGCATATTCACGTCGGCGCGGCTTTTGGTGCGCGAAACTTTTTTCAGCAAACGGTAATCGTCGTGCTCCAGCATTCGGTAGTATTCGCTTTTGAGTTTTCCTTTTTGCATTTGGATGATTTGGTGCGAAATTTTGCCGATTTCATATTCGTGGCAATAAACGCAACAGCCGCGAATGACGCGAATCAACTCGCGCAGAATGCCGCCGGTCATTTCGATGGCGGCTTCGACGGCGCCGTCTTCAAACAAATCGGGGTGCACCCGCCGGTAGATAATTTCGCGCAGGGTGGTCACATCCGGGCTGGTGTGTTTTTCGGGCGAACCGTCCTTTTTCCGCACTTTGAACATTGGCATATAGTGAGTTTCCAAAAACTGCCCGACGTGTTTCGATTGGGTGTCGTATAGTAATGAAATGGGGGCGGTGTATATCACAAAACAATTGAAGGATGTCAGGCTTTTTACGTGCTCCCGAAAAACGTTCAGCGCGGCATCCAGCGGTTGAATTTTGTCGAGGTCGTCAATGATGAGCAGCACGCTTTTGCGGGTGACGGCTGCCACGTTGTCGATGGTTTGGTTGATGAGCCCGATGAGTTCGGGGAGATAGCGGCGGATGCGGGCGCGAATTTCGTCACGTACGGAACCTTCGCTTTTCAGCCGCACGTCAATTAGCCGGATGAGACTGCCGAGTTCCAAACTGTTGCCGTTGGGGTCAATTTCGCCACCGAAAGCACTTTCACCCTGATAGAGCCAGTCGTACACGCGGCGGGCAGGGGTGTCGTCCAGATTGTAGCCCAGCCGCTCCATTTTTTTGTAGATACCCAAAATGATGGAGAGTGCCAAATCGACAAATTCGATATTGTACAGTCCAACCACTTCGCTGATGGAGTATTGAATGGGGAGAAGTTTTTTTTGCAGAACGGTGTATTTTCGCTTGCCGTCGCTGCCGGTTTCGATGATGTTGACCAGTTTGGAGAGTTCGGTGCTTTTGCCGCAGCCGGTGTGTCCCACAAACAGAAATTTGGTATTGCTGACGGGTTTTGATTTGACGCCGGCGGTCAGTTCGCCCAGCAGCGCGCGGAGTTCGGAGTTGGTGCGGTTGACGTAAAAAAGGTCGAGCATTTCGCCGTTGAGCGGGCGGAGGTAGTTGGTGTTGGCGTATGCCTCCAGAAAGTCGGTGGCGGCATTGACATAATCTTTGTTGCGCATATACACATTCTCCCGAAAAAGTGATGATTGTCCCCGAAACGACTCGTTAATTTAACATAATGCCATTACATAACGATTATATCACCGGTTGGAGGATGTGTCAATTTTCTTATGGGAAAAAAGTACTGATGGGGTTTGCCGTCGTAGAGAGAGGTAGGGATAGAGAAAGTGGATGCATTTCCAGCGTGACAAACTGTCTGTTATACGTTGGTTTGTGGCACGGTGGATGATAGAGATAGGGATAGGGATAGAGATAGAGATAGAGAGAGGGATGGCAGGTGTGCAGATAAGAGTGAGAAAGGGTTTTGGGCTGAAAACTGACCACTGACGGCTAGAATGCCTTTATTCTGCCGATCTCCACCCTTCGATACGCCCTGCGGGCCACTCAGGGTGAGAAATCGGCAAACGTCAACAAAAGCTAGCCAAACTTTGAACTTTCAATCCGAAATCCGACCACCCTCTAATTGCCGGTGTACAGGTACATCAGGGATGGCGATGCATCAATGTGCAGGATAGTCTGCAATTCTTCTACCGGGGATGGCTTTTGCAGCGCGCCAAACAGCCCGGGTAGCAGGGGCGCCGGGGCACGAAAGTCAATCACGTTGGGATT
>JANTHQ010000146.1 GCA_024762375.1 Anaerolineaceae bacterium | reverse complement strand
TCCGGGATGACATTTCGACCATTCAGATAAATATGATGTATTGGACGACAGTAACGATTGATGGCAAGACTTTTTTCACGGACTGCGCACGCCAAACTTTATATAAACCTTGTTAGTTTCGTGGCCGCGCTGGCGATATCATTGGCGCTGTTGGTGCTGCTGATTGGCTTCCGCGATTCGAAAATCGGTTTTTTGGCGGTGGGCGGACTGGGAGGCGTCGCGCTCGGCGCGGCGATTTTCTTTTATCCCGAAGTGGGCGCGTATGTACTCGCCGTGACGGTATTTTCCAATGTGTCGGCTATTTTCACCGATGCGGGTTTGCCCGGAATCAACAAACCGTTGGTGGCGCTGACATTTATCAGCATTGTTGCCGGGCGATTTGCCCGCCGGCAGCCGTTTCGCGTGCAGCGCACCGAGTGGCTGTTGCTGGGGTATGCGGCGGTGGGGCTGGCTTCGACTTTTTTTGCCACCGACCGCGCCGAAGCCATCGACGCATTCATCACGCTGGCAAAAGATGTGCTGATTGCCGTCACCATCGTTTATTCCGTGCAGACCGTGCGGCAATTTAAAATCACCATCTGGCTGATAATTCTCACCACATCTGCGGTGGCGCTTTTGGGAGCGTTTCAAGCCGCCACGGGGAATTTCAGCAATACGTTTATAGGCTTCGCTACCGTCACCCCCGATGTGACGCAAATGCGCCTTTCCGGGCCGGTGGGCGACCCCAATTTCTGGGGGCAAATTCTCGACGCGGTGCTGGCGCTGGCGCTCTTCCGTTTTATCACCGAAAAACAATTCCGGTGGAAAATGCTCGGCGGGGGAACGTTTCTGGTTTTGCTGTTTGTGGTCATCAATTCATACAGCCGGGGCGCGTTTATGGCGTTGGGATTAATTTTGCTGTTGACCATCATTCAGCAGAAGGTGAATCTGAAAAAACTGGTGGCGATTGTCGCCGTGCTGGCGGTGCTGATTCCGGCGTCGCTGCCGTTTTTGCCCGCTGGTTTTCTGGAGCGTATGCAAACCCTCACGGCGTTCACCGGCGGCGATAAATCATCGGCGGTGTATGCCGACAAATCGTTTCAGGGGCGTTCCAGCGAAATGATTGCCGGTTTGATGATGTTCCGCGACCATCCGATTTTGGGTGTGGGCATTGGCAATTATGAGCTGAATTATCAGGATTATGCGCGCAAAATCGGGCTGGAATATCGCACCGAAATTCGGCAGGCGCACTCGTTGTATGTTGAAATTATTTCCGAAACGGGCATATTGGGGCTTTTGGCGTTTTTCGCGCTGATAATTTCGCTGTTTGCGCGGTTTCGCCGGAACCGGCGTGATTTGGCGGGGCTGGAAGACGATTGGCTCGATTGGGACGCGTCGCTGCAGATTGCGCTGGTGTCATATCTCACCACCAGCATTTTTCTGCACGGCGATTTTTTCCGCTTTTTGACGTTTTTGATTGCCATGGGGATTGCCTCCGGGCATATCAGCCATAAATTGTGGGAATATCATCAAGCCGAACAAAGCGGCACACCGGCGGAGGGCATGGCGTAAATGGCTGCCGAAACACCGACCGACAACAAAACATTGGCGCGCAAATCGGCGCTGGGGGTGGTGTGGAATTACGCCTCTTTCGGGCTGGGAAAAGGGCTGGTGTTCATCACCACCGCAATTTTGGCGCGGCTGCTCACGCCGGACGATTTCGGGCTGGTGGGATTTGCCACCCTTGCCATCAGTTATCTGGCCATTCTGAAAGATTTGGGGCTGGGTGCGGCGCTCATCCAGCAACAGGAAAATCCGGAAGAAACGGCGAACACGGTTTTCACGCTGAATTTTTTGCTGGGCGCAGTGTTGACCGCGCTGACCATGCTGGTTGCACCGTGGGTGGCGGCGTTTTTCCGCGAGCCGCAGGTGGTGCCGCTGCTGCGCTGGCTGGGGCTGACATTCGTCCTCAATTCGCTGGGCGCGATTCACATTGTGCGGCTGCAGCGCGAACTCGATTTCCGGCGAAAACTCATCCCCGATTTGGGGCGGGCAGTGGTGAAAGGGGTGGTGTCGATTGCGCTGGCGTTGATGGGCTATGGCGTGTGGGCGCTGGTGTTCGGGCAGTTGGCGGGGGTGATTGCCGGGGTGGTGCTGGCGTGGGTGGCGTTTCCGTGGCTGCCGCGCCTGCGGATTCTGGCTTCGCGGGTGAAGGCGTTGCTGCATTACGGGCTTTCGGTGGTGGGGGTGGATGGACTCACCATTGCCACCGATAATCTGGATTATATCATCGTCGGGCGGTTGTTCGGCGATACGGCGCTGGGAATTTACACGCTGGCGTTTCGCCTGCCGGAATTGCTGGTGCTGAATCCGCTGTGGGTGATGGCGGGCGCGATTTTTCCGGCATATTCCAAGGTGCAGAATCAACCGGATGTGCTGCGAAAAGGGTTTTTGACCACCGTGCGGGTGGTCGAAATTGTGAGCGTGCCGCTGGCATTGGGGCTGGCAATTGCCGCCGACCCGCTGGTGCGGGCGATTTTCGGCGAGCAATGGCTGTCTGCCATCCCGATTGTGCGGCTGCTGGCGCTGTTTGTGCTGGTGCGCTCCATCGGGTTCAATGCGGGCGATGTTTATAAAGCCATCGGGCGGCCCGATGTGCTGGTGAAAGTGGAAGTGCTGAACATGCTGGCGCTGGTTCCCGCTTTGATTATCGGCGCGCAATTCGGGCTGGTGGGGATTGCATGGGGACATCTGACCGCTAGTTTTGTCCGCATGGTGGCGGATATGATTGTTGCCGCGAAATTTGTGCGCGTCCGCGTGCGCGATATTCTGGCGCAACTGGTTCCGGCGTTTGCGGCGGGCGCTGTGCTGGTGGCGCTCGCCATTCCTGCGCTGATGGCAACCGCCGGATATTCGCCGTGGGTACGGCTGGCGGCGGTCATCCCCGCCGGCGCAATTGGCTATTTGGTCCCGCTGTGGTTTTTGGAGCGTGAAACAATGCAGAAATTGATGAAAACTCTCGGTGTTTCAAAAATGAAAGAACCGGCGGTGATTGTGCTGCTGCTGGCGAGCTTGCTGGCGGCATGGCACATGCAATCGGCGGAGGTGTGGGCACAATCGCCCACCGAAACGCCCGCCGCCACGGCGCCGGTCACGCCGACACGCACCATTGCCCCGGTGCTGGCGGGCAATTCCGCCACCGATTTGACGCTGGCACGCTTGAATTTCGGGGATGTCGAATTGAAATCGCCCATCGACCAGCAAACGTATCAATTCGGGCTACCATACCGCTGGCAACTTTTGCCCGATGTGAGTTTTTTCGACCTGAAATACAGTTTGCAATTTCAGGGCGGCACGGCGACCGGCTCGGCGGTGGAAAATCAGCCGGTGGACGCGCTCATCAATGTGTTCATCAACGATGAATTGATTGATTCGTTTGTGCCGTATGCGGGACAAAATCAGCAGCGGCGCGTTTCTATCCCCGCCAAAGCGATAACCGGCAACCAGCGGCAAACCGTGCGGGTGGTCTATCTGAGCGGCAACTGCGATACCAATCGCGGCGTTTCGGTGCTTTTATTGCACAGTAGTTCCCAATTTCATTTTGAATATACCCTCGCGCCGATTGTGGTTGATTTGGCGGAATTTCCGCGCCCGGTGGTGCAGGATTTGTTTGAGCCGGAGCCGGTGCTGTTTGTTTTGCCGGATGAATATTCCGACGCCGATTTGAGCGCCGCCGCGTCGGTGGCGGCCACGCTGGGGCAGGCAACCTTCGACAATTTGGCGTTGAATGTGACCACCGCGGCGAATGTCACCCCCGATATGCTCGCCGCTGCGAGTGCCATCATCATCGGTACGCCGGCGCAAAATGCGTTTTTGCAGAAATTATATCAGCAAAATAAACTACCGACCCGGCTGCTGGCGGATGGCGCGACCATCACCGGCGCGGACGGAGAAACCATCGCCGGCACGGAAGGCGTGATTCAGGAAATCCCCTCCGAATTCAGCACCGACCACGTGTATCTGGCCGTCACCGGCAACACCGACGCTGCCGTCGCCACCGCCGCGCACGCGCTGTCCACCCTTTCGCCGCGATACGGGTTTATCGGCAATCTGGTGGTGGTCGAAGAATTTCGCGAAAACGGCACTACCGCCGCGCCGCCGGATGACACCTTCCGGCTGGCGGATTTCGGCTTTGCGGATACCACTTTTTACGGCTTCAATCGCTATTCCACCAAAGTGAAATTCTTTGTGCCGTACAATTGGGAAATTCTGGATAACCCGACATTCACGCTGAATTATGCATTTTCAAACAATCTCACACCGCTGGAATCCGGTTTGACGGTCAAATTGAACGGCAATCCGGTGGGCAGCGCGCCCATCAATGTGCAGGAAAATGGGGTTCACCAAACCATCATCAAATTGCAGAAAAACGATTTTATCCCCGGCACATTCAACGAACTGACATTTGACGCCATTTTGAATATCGAAGTGCCGGAATGCACGCTGCCCGAACTTGATTTGGGCTGGCTGCGGATTGACGCTGACAGCACGCTTTATTTACCGCACAAAGAGAATGACAGCGTCCGCATTGAGGCGTCGCTGAACGACGTGTTCAACCGCTTTTTCTCGCGGCAGGATTTGAGTGATGTGCTGATTGCCATGCCGGAAAATCCCGCCCCCGCCGAACTGCTCGGCATGCTGAAAACCACCGCGTATCTCGGCGGGTTCACCACCGGGCCCAGTTTCGCGCCGCTGGTTTCGCGTTCGGTGGTCAGCGACACCCAAATTGCGCCGTATCATGTCATCGCGTTTGGGCGTCCCACCGCCAACAATTTCATCGGGCAGATAAACAACCGGCTGCCCCAACCATTTGTGGATGGCGAAGACACCCTCCGCCAGCAAGTGGGGGATGTGGTGTACCGTCTGCCGAAAACGTTCAGCGTGGGTTTGCTGGAAATCATCCCCGCGCCGTGGAATGCCGGAAAAGCGGTGTTGGTCGCAACCGGCACCACCACCGATGGCGTGGCCAGCGCCATTAACACGCTGTTTGACGGCCAAATTTATTACGATTTGGACGGCGATATCGCGTATGTGAACGGCAAACGGGTGGAAACCTACGAGAGCAAACAATTTGTGCGCCAACCGCTCGAAACAGCGATAGAAGGTTTATCGCCGACCCCGGTGGCGCTGGAAAAAATCACCCCAACCCCCACGCCGCCACCGATTGCCGGTGTCACACCTGTGGCAACGGGTGTAATCTCCGGCACACTTCCGGCAAAAGATTACACCCCACCGCCGTCAAAAGCGCCCGCATTTTTGCCCATTATTCTGATTGCGCTGGGCGTGCTGGTGGCACTCATCGGCGGATTTTTGTCATGGCGGAAGAACCGGTCAAAATGATGAAAAAAAACAAATCGGCGTGCAAACGGGTTATTTTTCTGATAGACGGGCTGGGCATGGGCGGCGCGGAACGGCTGCTGGTGATTTATTTGCAACATTTGGACAGAAACCGCTTTGAGCCGCGCGTCTGCGTCATGCAGGTGAAGCAAAACAATCCCATGGCCGCTGAAATTGAAAAACTGGGCGTGCCGATTGACTTCGTGCCGGTCAAACGCCTCGCCGACCCCGCCGCACTGCCGCGACTGCTCGGCTATTTGCGGCGCATGCGCCCTGCCGTGCTGCACACCCAACTCGAATTTGCCGACACGCTCGGCAGCGCCGCCGCGAAACTGCTCGGCATTCCCACCGTGTCCACCCTGCACACCGCTGACGCGCCCGAGAAAAGCGAAAAAA
>JANTHQ010000145.1 GCA_024762375.1 Anaerolineaceae bacterium | reverse complement strand
TTTCCCACAAAGAACGCGCCGACGTGCTGGATGAATTGCGCGGGCATCTGCAATTGGAAAAATTTGTGCTGGTGGCGCACGACCTCGGCGCATCTGTGGCGATTGATTACATGGGAAAATACGCCCGGCATGTCGAAAAACTGGTGCTGATGAGTCCGCCGGTGTACCCGAATTTTGTCGAACCGTCCATTGTCAAACTGGTGCGAATTCCGCTGCTGGGCGAACTGCTGGTGCTGGTGATGAAAAATGCGCTCTTCGGCATCGGCATTCGAAAGGGGATGGTTCACCCGGAGCGGTTTACGCCCGCGCTGCAATCGGCGATGGCGGGGGCGTTTTCCGGCAACGCGGGGCGGGCGGCGCTGTTGCGAAATCTGCGGTGGGGGCGACCCAAACCCGTTTTCGCCGATTACCCGCGCATCATCAAAACCATCACCGTGCCGACGCTCATCATTCAGGGGCGGCGCGACCCGTATATTCCACACGGGCAGGTGATGCGTTTGCGGCAAGATATTCCCAATTCCGAATTGGTGTTCATCGATGATGGCGGGCATTTCTTGCCGATGGACGCGCCGCAAACCGTGGCAGAAAATATCAATCGCTGGGTGGGATAATTCTTCCGGGGCAGGCGGGTTTGCCCAAAAACAGTCCTCAAAATACAATTGAATACTGCACTGTCTGGTACGGACTATTGCCACTGCGAAATACCTTTCGCGGTTGATGCCGGCCATCGCCGCCGCCGAAAGTGGCGCACTGCATCAAATGGGCAAAAATCCGCCGAAATCTTATGTTGATTAAATTGCCAAATTGAGATATAATTTTGATGGGGAGCATGGCATTCTATGGAAGATAACCCGTTTTTTTTGTTGGCGTTTTTATCGATGTTTCACGCCATTGGTGCCGCCGCCGTCGGCAACGCGGCTCGCAGTTTGTGGCAGATGATGCGCGGCGAAGGGCAAATGGGCCTGTTGCAAAGCATTTTTTTTGCGCTATGGGGAGCGATATTCGGGTGTGTGCCATTCGGTTTTGGCGCCGACCCCACACTGCCGAGTTGGTTTCTGCCGGCTCAAATATCTATTTGGCTGCTGGCGTTTATTTTCGCCGGTATTTTGGGGAAAGAAGTTCTGACTTTCCTGCGGCCGCTGGGGAACATCCACGTTCTGCTGATGGGGCTTGGCGGGATTTTTTTAACCGGCGGGCTGACAGGGGGGTGGGTGGCTTTCTCAAAGGGCGATGTGTGGCTGGGGTTGATACTGGGTTTGGTATTTCTCATCATCGGTGGCGCAATGTTTGGACTGGGTTTGGCGGGATTGTTTAAGGATTACGGATAGCAAGCGAGGCGCTCGGAGGCATTTGTGACGATAAAAAAACAGAACACACTTTTATGGCTGTTTTTGATATTATTGCCGCTTCTCTCGGCATGTTCTACCACGCCGAAATTTATCGCCTCCCGCATCAATCCCCTCCCCAAACGAACGGTCGATTCTATTGTGCTTGATGAGGTTATCCCCAATCCGGTGCCGGTGGGGCAGAAAATTACCATCACTTCTGCGCACAGCGACCCCGACGGCATCCGTGATGTTCAATTTTGGGTAAACGGCGAACTGGTTGATATTCAAAACCCACCATTTTCGCAAAACTATTTTAAAGTCGAAAACGAATATATCCCCACAAAACCGGGAGAATATACATTTATCCTTCGCGCTTTTCCCGTCAATCCGAATGTTCTGCCATCCGAAAAAATCATCAAAGTAACAGCAGTAGCCGATGCAATTTCTGTTTCGACTGCGCCGCTGACGGCTGCAAGCGAACCCACACCCACATCAACTGCCGTGGCCTGCGCGAAAGATTCGGCGCTGGTGAGCGACGTCACAGTACCGGACGGTTCGCAGCTTCAGCCGGGCGAAACGGTTATCAAAACGTGGCGCATCAAAAATACGGGCACGTGCGATTGGCATGCCGCATATACGTTCAAATTGGTTGATGGCCCGGTTCTGGGTGCGGTTTCGCCGGTTGTGCCGCCGGTTCCGGCGGGAGCAACCGTGGACATCAGCATCACCATTACCGCGCCAACTGCGCCGGGCAATTATCGCAGCGAATGGCGACTGTTTGACCCGCAGGGAAATCCGTTTGGCGCACAGTTTTTTGTGGAATTTTCGGTGCCGCAGGTGTGCCAAAATCCGGATATTCAACTATTCACCGCCCAACCGAGTACCATCAATGTTGGCCAGTCTGCCATTTTACAGTGGCAGGTTTCGGGCGCACAGCAAATCAGTATCAACCCGAATGTGGGGTTACCGGGTAACAACACGCTCACAGTTTCGCCGCCGAGCACTACCGTCTATACGCTGACCGCCGCCGATGGGACGTGTGTTTCCACCAAAGCAGTGACCGTGACGGTGAATATACCGCCGCAAACGGTGCTGATAGATTTTGTTTCGGCGGCAAATACGGCGGTGTGGCAAACCGATAGTGGTTCGCCGATAACGTTTGGGTTTGACCCGCTGGCGCAAACTCCACCACAGCCGCTATCGGCGTATGCCCTGTGGCGCGACAACATCACCCTGCAAAACGGAACCGGTGTTGCTCGTGTGCTGGAAGTTAATCCGGTGACCGCAGCGTTTGTGCAGGGGCGGTATAGTTTCAATTTGGCGGGGGGCACGCAACCCACCGATGTGATAGAATTAAAATTTGCATATCTTTCCGGTGTCACCGCATCGAGTGGCGCGACATACAGTGTGGCTTTTGCGCCCGTGGGACAGCCGCCCATTCAATTGGGGGCGGTGGTGGTCAACCCCGATGGTACACCGGTGAGCCAATCGCTACCGCTGACCGGCGTTCCGGCGGGGGCGCTGGGCGAGTTTATTTTGCAGGTAAACTATGGCCCCAACGTGAACGATCCGGTGGCAGTTTGGGTCACGGCAGCATTAAAGCGGTAGAAAATATCGAAACAGGAGGCTAAACCATGAAACGGGAAAACCGGGTAAAACTGATCGTGCTGATGATGCTGGTAGCGGTCGGGCTGGTTGGCTGCCGCTTGGCGAAAGCTCCTGCACCGGTGGTATCGGTGGCAAAACCGGAAAACAACGCGGTGTTAACCGTGGGGCAGTCCACAGAAATCAAGGCAATCGGTGTGAGTCAATCGGGCATTGACCGCGTGGAATTTTACGTGAACGGCCAACTCACCGATGTGACCGAAGCCGCCGGAGAACAGTCGTTTTCAATGACACAGCGATGGACACCGGCAACCACCGGCTCATACCGGCTGGAAGTGCGAGCGGTTGATGTGGATGGCAATCAAAGCGAACCGGCGGTTGTTACCGTTTCGGTGGGCGAGCCGATGGCACAGGTTACAGTGGTGCGGCGAACGTTTACCCCCGCGCCGGTATCCGGCGAAAATATTGAACCTTCAGCCACCGCAATTCCCAGCGCCACACCGACTGTGACGTCCACACCCACTCCACAAGTGCCAACATTGCTGGCCATCGCCGATTTGAATGTTCGCACCGGCCCTTCCACCGATTTTGAAGTGGTCGGTATTTTACCGGCCGATATGTCTGCCGAAATTTTGGGTGTGAATGCCGAACATACATGGTGGTTGATAGCGTTTGCCGGTGCGCCCAACGGGCAGGGATGGGTGTCCGGAAATGCAGCGTATGGCACGGCCCTGCATGCCGAAAATGTGCCGGTTATCGTCAGCCCGCCCACGCCCACGCCCATTCCAACCGCCACTCCGGTGTCTACACCCACCCCGACGCAGCCGCCATTGCCTGATTTTCCGGTCATACACTATTTTCGGGCGGACAAACTCAACATCACCGCCGGTGAAACCGTGCTGTTGCAGTGGGATGTGAGCGGTGCCGACCAAATCTTCCTCTATCCCGGCGGCGATGCGGGCGTGGTTGCGCCGGGCGACATGCAGGTAACGCCCGATGTGACCACCATCTACCGGCTGGTAGCATCCAACGCGCGCGGCGATGTCGAAGCCACGGTGACGGTGGTTGTCTCGCCCAAACCGGTAGAAGTGGTGTATGATTTTATCGAAAAGGGGCCATCGGCCACATGGGAAAACGGCAGTGGCGAAGGTTTGCCGTGGAATGGAGACGCCAACGACCCACGCGGATTTGTCATCCCGCAGGAAAATGTCATGCTGGAAGATGACACCGTGCCCGGCGTGGTGCTGGAAACACATCCGCAGTGGATATCTGATGGCGCGATTATGGGTTCATACGACGTGGATTTTGAAATAAAATCCGGCGATAAATTTGTGGCAGACGTTGGTTTTTTGAAAGGGGCCACATTCTCGAATGGCGTCACATTTAAATTTTGCTATTTTACGATGATTGACGGCGAATGTATGGGCGAGCTGACAAAAGAGTATGACGGCGAATTACAGACCCTTGAGGTTGATTTAAGTCCACTTAACGGCTATAATGCCGGTTGGTTTCAATTACGGGTCGAGGCAAATGGCAATGCAGACCAGGATTGGGCAATTTGGCTCAACCCGCGTATTGACCGCCCGTAAAGAACAACCACCGACCACTATTTTGAGGATTGTGAATGGATAATAGCACACCGAATGCGCAACCGGCAACACCCGACAGCGAATTGCGATTGGAAGTTCATGCCGGTCCGCTAGCAGGGAAAGGATTTCCCTTTGAGGGTGACACGCTAACGTTTGGACGCGCCCCCGACAACGACATCAGTTTGGATGACCCGCGTGTGTCGCGGTATCATGCGGTTTTGCGCCGCGACGGCGAGCAACTCATTTTGGAAGATTTGGGGAGCACCAACGGCACGCTGGTAAACGGCAAACGAATTTACAGCCCGCACGTGCTGCAACCCACCGAAACCATCAGCATCGGCGCATCCGTATTCAGCGTGACCGGGTTTTCTGCACCCAAAACCGTCGGCGTGGCGGCACAGGGCGGCAAAGACCGCGATGACATTCCATGGCAAACATACCAAAGTTCAGCGTCGTATGCCTTTTCGGGCGGGCAGGGTGGCGGAAATTGGTTGCTCTGGACCGGGTTGGCGCTTTTGGCGGTGCTGGTGGTGGCAATCATCGGCGCATCCGTTTTTCTGTTCCGAAACAACCGCCAGGCTGTCACCACCGATATTCCCACTGTTATCATCTCGTCGCCCGTAAATGGCAGCGAATTTGACGTGGGGCAGAAAGTGGTGGTACAGGCTACCGCCACCGATGCCGCCGGTGTGGTTCGGCTGGAACTGTGGGTGGGCGGGCAAAAAGTTGCCGAAGCCAGCAGCCCGGCTCCGCGCGGACAATCGCCCTTTACCGCCGTTTTGGAATGGACGCCGCAGGTGGAAGGTTCATATTCGCTTTCGGTACGGGCGTTTAATACCAGCGGCGGCGAATCTGCTCCGACGACCATCAACTTAAATGTGGTCGGTTCGGTATTAACGCCAAAAGCGACACCAACGCCCACGCCAACCGCTACCCCGGCAGTTGTGGGCACGCCGATGGGAGTTGTTCGCACCGATTTGAATGTTCGCGCCGGCCCCGGCACTCAATATGAGGTTGTGGGACGGCTGGCAGCCAATACCGAAGTCGAAATAATCGGGCAAAATCAGGCCGGGTCATGGTGGTATATCACCTACCCCGATACACCGGACGGGCATGGATGGGTCGCGGCTGATTATGTGCCATCCGACAATGCCGAAACCGTTCCGGTGGTTGCCGGCCCGACACCCACACCGCAGCCCACCGACACACCAACCCCGGCGCCGACGGCCACCGATACACCCGTTCCCACCGCCACCGCGACCACCGTTCCGGCGA
>JANTHQ010000144.1 GCA_024762375.1 Anaerolineaceae bacterium | reverse complement strand
AGAATCGGGCGCGCCGCCGTCAATGCGAATTGTCCACTCGCGCACGGCGGCATCGCCCCGTTGGCGGATGTCGGTCAGAATGCGCGCCACGGCAGCTTCCACCGAGAGCGGTTCGCCGAACACGCGGGCAATCCCGGCGGTCAGCGTGGGCGATTGTTCCGTTTCGCCGACCGGTTTCCGCCGCAGAAGTTTCCGCGTGCCGGTGTCGGTATCGTAAATGGGGAAAAGCATGGTGTTCTCCTTCGATTTTTCACCCTCTCCCCAGCCCTCCCCCTGTAAGGGGGAGGGAGTCGTCAAAGACGACGGGAGGGGGTCAAATTCATTTCAAAACCAACGGCAGGTAAACAAATTTGTCGCCGCCGGATGTGGGTGCGGAAGCTGCTTGCCCGCAGATGAATCCACTGCACAGCGAGCCGCCGTTGCTCACCGAACCGGCAATCGGCTGCCCGATGGTGTTTCGCAGGGTGATGTTACCGGCAGAGACGGTATCGCCGCCGCCGGAGACCGCGTGCCGGGGCAGGCTTTCGCCCGCCGCCAGCGCGATGCCGGTCAGCAGCAGTACGCCGACCATCGCGCCGATGAGGGTTAATTTCAGGCGTGAAAGTTTCATCACCGCCCCCTAAAATTCCACTTCGGTGGCGCGCACGGTTGCCACCCAGCGGATGGTTTGACCGGTTGCGCCATACACATGAATCATCAATCTGTCAGAAGTATTATCGGCTTCAACTTCCACATTCCAACTGCTGGCACTGGCATCTTCGGCTGTAAAATCCGGCGATAATGGCGACGTGGCATTTATAAAACTGACCTGATTGTTAAAGGTGTTTTTTATGACGCCGCTAAAATGATACCCGGCACTGTAATTGTTGTCGTGTTCAATGGCAACAACTTGAATGTCAAAGAACATAATGTGTTGCGGGACGATGGTGATACTTTCGCTGGCGTTATCCCCATCCAAATAGAGATAATAATTGCCGCCTTGGTCGGTGGTTGTGCCGCGCAGCACATAGGTTGTGGCTTGTGCATCACCGGCGGCGGCGAACCCGCCACTGGCGTATGCCATCTCGCCATAATGGGTGGTTTGCGCCCGGTACCCGCCGGGAATGGTGCTGTATGTGGCGGAGATGACATTTGACTGTCCGCCGCCGATGGTGCCGTATTGCCCTTGGGATAGATTGCTCATTCCGCCGCCGATGGTGGAATGGTGCGCGGTGATTTGGTTGTATCCACCCCCGCCGATGGTGGAATCGTATCCGCCGGTAATGCTGTTATGATCGCCCCCGCCGATAACCGCATTGCGGTCGCCGTCAGCTGTGCCGGCGTGATTATTTGTTCCGCCGCCGACTGTGGCGGCATAGCCCGGCGCGGTATTGTTTGCCCCGCCGCTGATGGTGGTATAGGTGTTGGAGGCAGTGTTGTTACTTCCCCCGCCGATGGCACTACCGGAATTGGCGGCAGTGTTGCGGCTTCCTCCGCCAATAGTTGCGCTTGTTCCGGAGATGACATTTGAATAGCCCCCGCCAATGGTGGCGTATGTGCCGGCCACGGCAATGGTATTTATGTTCCCCCCGCCGATGAAACTGTATTCACTGTGGATGGTGTTGGTCATCCCCCCGCCGATGGCTGCGTAGTCTCCGTTTGTTGCATTGCTGTTGCCCCCGCCGATGGTGGCATATTGCCCGAAGCCGATATTGTTTGATTGTCCGCCGCCAATTGCGCCGTAATTGCTGTTGATTTTATTGCTTTGCCCACTACCGATGAAGGCATAATCGCCGTATGCCCAATTTTCTCTCCCCCCGGCGACAGTGGCAAAGCTATTGCCTGAAATGTTGGCATATCCCCCGCCGACGGTGGGGTAATTGTTGTTGCCGGTGGCGTTGTATCCCCCGCCGCTGATGGTGGCATGGCTGCCGTAAGCAACGTTGCTACTTCCCCCGCCGATACTGGTGTATGTGCCAGTAATGGTGTTGTATCCCCCACCGCTGATGGTGGCATATGACCCATTGGCAGTATTCCCTTTGCCGCCGGAAATGGTGGCGAAACTGTCGGTCGCGCGGTTGGGGGCAGGGCTTCCGAAATCATCGCCCCCGCCCCCGCCGATGACCGCTCCAAAAACGCCATCGGCGACGCTGTTTTGCTCATACCCGCCGATAATGTTGGGGATGTTGGGACCCATACCCGTATTATCAATACCCGGATTGAAGCGCATAGCAGTGGTATTGTTGACCACCAGTGTCAACGTTTGGGCATCGGTTGTGCCGAGGACGGCGTTTGTTGTGCCGCCATTCCCCGTCAGCGACCAGCCGGTGCTACCTGTGCCGACATCGTCCACACCATCGGCGAAATCGGCGGGCATACCGGTGATGCCGCTCCACGGCACCGAGGCGGACGTGGCGGCATTTTCGGCTTGCAGGGCATACGGCACCGAGGCAAATTGTTGGCGCGGCATTGCCGTGCCGTCAACGGTCACTTTCAACCAGCGTTCACTGGCGCTGAAATCGCTGGCGCTGAGTGGCGTTTCACTCCCCAGCATCACCGAAAAATAACCGTCGCTGACCGGAACACCGGTTTGCGTTTCGCTCCACAGCGGCGAGCCGCCCGTTTCGGTGGCATATAAATCGAATTGCAAATTGACCGTGCCGGTCATCGGGTCGCCATTGCTATCGGTTAAAAAACCCTGATAACTGATGAGGGTTGGGGCTTGCGCGCCGGGGTCTGCCAGCGCGGTTATCGCCCCAAAAATAAAAAATGCGAGAATAAGTCCGATAAAAATACTGCTACTGATTTTTGTTTGTTTGCCTTTCATTGGATTTCCCTCCTGAGGAATGAATATTGTTTTCAGCCATCAGCGGTTAGTTTTCAGTCTTTACTGACCGCTAATTGCCGGTTGAGCCGTTTCCAGCGTTCCGGT
Organism: Anaerolineaceae bacterium; assembly: GCA_024762375.1. GTDB lineage: Bacteria > Chloroflexota > Anaerolineae > 4572-78 > 4572-78 > JANTHQ01. Next base: position 2,910 of record JANTHQ010000144.1, on the reverse strand, counting down.
TCTTCTTCAAAAATGAAGAGCGCGGGCAGAACCACCACCCCGCTGCCACCGATGGCGCGCAGTTGTTCGATGGCTACCTGCAATTCAGTGCGGTGAACGACCAGACTGATGGCGTGCCAGCCGTTTTCGCCGGGCGTTTTGGGGTATACCGGCGAAATGGTCGGGCCTTGCAAGCCGCTCAATACCGGATATTGGTGTAATTTCTGTGCCACCGCTTCCGGCGAAGCACCCCGCACGTTGGCGATGATATTGTAATGCTGCGCCGCTCGCAGATGCGCTTCGAAGCGTTCCAGCAGCAGATGCGCTGTGGCGAGCGCATCCGGGTTGGATTGCAGAATTTCGCGATTGCCGAAAAAGACGGCTTGACTGCTCAAAATTCGCCCGCCGTTAATCCGTTTCAGCCGATTTTCCTGCAGGGTCAACCCGGTTTGCACCAAATCGACAATCACATCTGCCGTGCCCATATTCGGCGCGGCTTCCAGTGCGCCATCGGCGTGCAACAGCCGGTGCGGAATATCGTGTTCACCGAAAAAGGCGGCAGTTTTGCGCGGAAATTTGCTGACCACCCGCAGTGGGGCATCGGAGGGCAGGGCGCGGGCATGCGCCGCCAAATCGGCGATGCTGTTGACCCGCGTCCAGCGTTCGGGCACAATGACTTCCAGCGTGCAGTGTCCGAATTCCAGCGCATCGTGAATGAGCACAATTCGGTTTTCCGTGCCGCCATATTCCGCAACCATGTCGTATCCGGCAATGCCGAAAGCCACCGTGCCGTCTCGTACCTGCCGCACAATGTCGGCGGGGCGTTGAAACCACACCTCAAGGTTTGGCAGGGCGTTAATTTGGGCAATATATTGGCGGCTGTTGCGTTGGGTTACTTTCAGGTCGCAGGCGTTCAGCAATTCCAAACTATCCTGTTGTAACCTGCCTTTGCTGGGTAATCCCAGCCGAATTTTGGGGGTCATAGGCTTTTTCTCCGAAAGTGATTGCCCGCAGGTAAACCGTGTGCGGGTGTGTCGTTGCGGGGAATGGTGACTATTGGACGGGTGTTACCTGTGTGGCAGAATTTTTATGAGTACCGGGCAGAAATAAAAAAAACCGGATTGCTCCGGTCGGCCGAGGGCAGGTGAAAATCATTCGTCCTGAATATATGATTTCACAGTATTCATCAGCCGATTCAAATCCACCGGTTTGGTAAAATGCTCAGTGGCGCCCACTTCCATGGCGCGTTTGCGATGTTTGCCGCTTGCCCATGCAGAAATGGCGATAATCGGCGTATCTTTCGTCGCTTCATTTTTTCTGATGAGTTCGATGGCCTCAAAGCCGTCCATTCTTGGCATGCGCAAATCCATCAGAATCACATCGGGCAGCCACGACAGGGCTTTATCGACCCCTTCTTTGCCGTCGGCGGCGGTTTCAACTTCAAACCCGCCGAGTTCCAGCATTTGTGCTAAAATATCTCGTTGCGCGGGGTGGTCTTCCACATACAGAATTTTTGCCACAGGTGTGTGCTCCGATTGGATGAAAATAACTACAATGATTTTAGCATTAAATTGGATGGATGGCAATACGCCATTGCTGTTGTAACTGCCATCGGCCCTATCACACAAATTCTGCAATCTTGTCAGGCGAATTAAGCTATGCTACACTATAAAACTTTGAAGGCAACATTATTTTTGCCCACACGAGGCTTTGTATGAAACTGAAAAAACCGCTTGTATGGACGTTATTTTTGCTGTTGGCGGCGATAGTTTTCCCTGTCACAGCAAGTATTGCCGCCCCGCCGAAACAGGGTGAGCTGGCAATCATCACCGCGCCCGCCGATAATGACGTGGTGCGTGGTGTGGTGAGCATCATCGGCAGTGCGGTACACCCTGCATTTGACCGTTATGAACTGGCATACGCCATCGAGCCGGTAACATCCAACGACCAGTGGGTCGGCATCGGCGAGGTGGGGCGAGAACAGGTGGTTAATGGCGAATTGGCACAATGGGATACCACCGTCCTGCCCGATGGCAGTTACAGTTTGAGACTGCGGGTGGTTCGCAACGATGGCAACTATAACGAAACAGAAGTGAATCACGTGGTCATCGCCAACGCTGTGCCCACCGAAACACCGACACCGTCCGCCAGCGCGACACCAACCAACACCCCGACGCCACTGCCGCCCACCCCCACCATCGTCATCGAACTGCCGACACCGGAGGCTACCCCAACCCCTCGAGCGTTGACGGTGACAGAAACACTGCCCACGCCCGAACCCACCGGCGAGGGGGGGCTGCCCATCCCCAAAGTGAAGGTAGACACGTCGCCACTGAAAAGTGCATGTTTGCTCGGCGCGGGCGGCATGCTGGTCATCTTTCTCTTTTTCGGATTCCTGTCTGCCATCCGATTGGCAGTGCTCGGATTTGCCAAACGCACCGGGCGCGGACGTCGCCGGCGCAAACGGTAGATTGGAGATTGGGGATATCCCATTTGCTCATTTGAAATGTGAAAGTGTGCCGGTGGGCAGGTGAGAAAGTGAAATTTGCAACCCTGCACCCTGCAACTTTGGACTTGAAACCTGAAACTTGAAACCTGAAACTGAAAACGTGGGGCTTGAAACTTGAAACTCTGGACGAACTCACCGGCCGCCCCCATTGAATGGCTGATTGTCGGTTTGGGGAATCCCGGTAAAAAATATGCCCAAACCCGGCACAATGTCGGGTTTCATATTGTTGACCGGCTGGCTGAAGATGCCGGGCTGGTTTTCGACCAGCAGAAGCATCAGGCGGTGCTGGCACGGGGGAAAATCGACCATGTGCCGGTGATGCTGGTCAAACCGCAAACGTTTATGAACCTCAGCGGAAAATCGGTTGCGCCATTGGCGCGATTCTATAAAATTCCGCCGGAGCGAATCTTCGTTATTTTCGA
>JANTHQ010000143.1 GCA_024762375.1 Anaerolineaceae bacterium | reverse complement strand
ACGCAAAAAAAGTGTGCAGATGAGAAAGCCGTTTTTCGACAGGAAACATCGACTGGGTTATTTTACGGCTGCACGCTAATTAACCCTTGGCTGATGGCGAATTTCACCAATTCTACTCGGCTGTGAAGCTCCAATTTGCGCATAATGTTTTCCCGATGGCGGTCAACCGTTTTTACGCTGATATCCAGTGTCTCTGCAATTTCTCGATTGGTTTTGCCATCTGCTATTTTTAGCAACACTTCACATTCGCGCGGCGTTAGCTCCGGGCATCGCTCCATTTTTGACCCGGTCGGTGGGGCTGCCATCATCCCTCCAGAACGCCGTTGCAGAAAATCTTCAACCAAATATTTTGCCAAACTGGGGTATAAAAAAACTTCGCCGTGGTATACCGTGTGAATCGCACTGACCAAATCGTCCGGTGCGGCCCGCTTGGGAACATATCCCGATGCGCCTGCTTGCAACATCTTGAAAAAATACTGCTGATCTTCATGCATGGTCAACCCTAAAATGGCTATTTGTGGAAAACGTTCTTTGATACGCCGTGTCGCTTCAATGCCGTTGACGCCTTCCATTACCACATCCATCAAAACCACATCCGGTTGAATTGACTCCAGCATTTCCAGCGCCGCTTCGCCACTGCTGGCCTCGCCGATAATTTCGATATCCTTTTCAGCCTGAAATAACATCCGCAAACCGGCGCGAACAATCTCATGGTCATCTACCAACAGTAATTTTATCGCTGACATCCGTTTCTCCTTCGTTGTCTTTCGGAATCATCACCCGCACATGCGTGCCCTGCCCCGGCGCTGACTGTATGTGACAGTGACCACCAAGTAACTGCGCCCGCTCTTGTATGCCGAGCAACCCCCAGCCCTGCTGTCGATCGCTTTCTTGCAGCACCTGTTCCGGCGAAAACCCCACGCCATCATCAACCACCGACAACTCGATATGGTGATCATATTCTATCAATCGAACCACCACCGATTCGGCTTTGGCGTGTTTCGCCACGTTGGATAATGATTCTTGCATTATGCGAAATATCATTGTTTCACTATCGGGATGCAGCGACGAGGCCAAATATCGAGTATCCAACCGCACCGAAACGCCATATTGCTGCTGAAATTCTTGGCAGTACCAGTGCAGGGCTGCATCCAACCCAAGGTCATCCAATTGAGACGGGCGCAAGTTAGCAATCAAACGGCGTAATTCACCCAATGCATTGGTGCTATATTTTTTCAACTGCCGAACATGCAAAACGGCTTGCTCGGGGTCTTCGGTAATCAGCACTTCTGCACCGCGTAACCCCAGCCCAATTGCCGTGAGCGATTGTCCGGTAGCATCGTGCAATTCACGCGCAATTCGTTTGCGTTCTGATTCTTGTGCATCGACCACCCGGTGCAACAATTTTGCCAGCACTTTTTCGTGCCGTTGCGCCGCCTGATGCAACCGCGCGTTTTCAATAGATAACCCCAGTTGCTGGCTGAGTCCCAGCGTCAAATTAAATTCATTGACCGACAAATACCGTTCTCCCGGTTTTCCGGTTTGAGCCAGTACCAGTGCGCCAATTACACCTTTTTTGGCTGTCAGCGGCAAACCCAGCATAACCACCGGGGTGATAGCACTTTGGCAGGTCGTCCACTCTCGAGCCTCTTGCGGGTCAAAAACAATTTCTTGACCATCGGCATGATGGCAAACAGATTTACCCTCTGCGATACACCGCTTGCCCAGTTTTTTTGCGATGGCATAACCTGTATCGCCGGTCGCAGAATGGGTATTATACCCCATCACCGCAGCCACCTTCAGCGTTTCTCGGGGTGGGTCATCAAGCAGCAACAGCCCGGCATCCGGAAACGACAAACTGTTGACAATATGCTGTAACACTCGCCGGTTCTGCTCGTGGGGCTCCATACTCAGTGCCAGCAGATTTGAAACCTCCAACAGCACCGACAATTCTTCTGTTTTCAACCGCAGAGCTTCATTCAACCGGTCTTTTTCTTGGTTAATGCGGCGTTCTGTTTCAACGGCAGAACGTTGAGCCTGCAGTTTTTCTTGCTGTGCTACGGCCAGTTTGCGCTGATTTTCCATTTCAAAAACATTTAATGCCCGAACCATAAAAATGGCGATAATGGCTGCCAGTCCGCCGCGAAAAAGTTGCACCGGAATGCCGAATATCTGCAAAAACACATCACTGTTGATAATATTTGCCGGGAATAAAAACGCCTTGCTCACGAAAATTTGTCCCAACACGCCATACGCCAGTAATGCGCCTGCGCTGATCATCAAATCGCGGCCAAATTGCGGCATTTTATGCTGTTGCATCGTTTTTTGCTGCGAAAATAACGCCCACGCCCCAAATATCGATGCTGGAACAGCCAGTAAATATCGGGCGAGAATATCACCTATCACAAGAATCTCCGGTGGCGACAAGTGATAAACTTTGGTTACCAGCAACAAATTCGCCCCCCAAAAAAGGAACAGCAGCGATACCGAAGTTCCAATTCTGTGAAAAGCTGTCATTCGTGGCGAAAGCAGCACCAAATCGAATACCAGCAACATCAAAAACGAAACAACCAAAATGGTCAGTTGTGCCGCCCGATACCACATTGGCAGGATAATTGCCCCCTCCAATTCGGCAATACGCTGCACCATATCCATCCATTCGTTTATGCCGTGCAAAATAGCAAACCATGCCAGTGGGCGAATTGCTCGTGCCAGCCGAAATTGCGAGGTTCGGCGCCCCGCTAAAATCAGCGCCAACCCCATAGAATAGAAGGCTAGCCCATAAAAAAAGAAAACGATGGTTATATTTTGCACCAAAACCCTGGTTATAATTTCCATGGCATCTCCACAAACATTATAGCACAGGTTGGCAACTTGTGGGAGATTTTACCCATTTTTCAATCGCCGGATGGAGGATACGAGGTTGAGGCAAGACAAGCATCCGCCAGCGTCTCAATGGGTGGCTGCTCGGTCGAGTGAGTGGTAATGTGCAACAGAAACTCGCGGTTGCCCGCAGGCCCCGTTATGGGCGAAACAGTCAAAGCACGGGGTATCAATCGGCGCGATTGCACCCACGATAGAATTTCCATCAGCACCGCCCGATGTACAGCGCGGTCGCGCACCACACCGCCCGCCCCCACCGCATCTTTCGGTGCTTCAAATTGGGGTTTTATCAGCGTGATGATGTCGGCTTGCGACGTAACCCACTTTGTGATGGCAGGCAACAGTGTTTTCAACGAAATAAAGGATGCATCAACCACCACCAGCGAAACCGATTCCGGCAGCGATTGCACATGGCGGGCATTGGTGCGTTCCATTACCACCACCCGCGCATCATTCCGAAGTTTCCATGCCAAATCGCCGTACCCCACATCGATGGCATACACTTTTGCCGCACCGCGCTGCAACAGCACATCGGTAAATCCGCCCGTGGATGCGCCAACATCGGCGCAGATGCGCCCGGTGGGGTCAACGGCAAACGCATCGAGCGCTGCCGCCAGTTTGTGCCCACCACGGCTAACATACGCCGATTTTTGTTTGGTCGTAATTTTCGCGCCGGTGTCCACCCGTGTGCCGCCGGTGGAGATTCGCTGTCCGTTCACCTGCACTTCGCCCGCCATTAGTAACGCTTGCGCATGCTTTTTGTCGGTGGCAAGCCCGCGTGCCACTAATAATTCGTCAATTCGTTTTTTGGGCATAAATCAAATACACTCCTCACTCGTACCAGAGGCCGAAGATAGATACTGTTTGTCAGTAGTTCACGCTACATTTTGGCAGTCTAAAACTGGCATTCTAATAATCGAATACGCTTTTGTTCCACGCTCAAAATAGCATTTTGCCCAAAAGCATCACCACTCTCACGGCTTAATTCCGTTTCCAGTATCCCGACAAACCAGTATCAATGCCAAGTGTTTGTTCAAATTCAACAGTGACTTTTCCAGATATTTACCATAGTTATACCGCATCGCGTTTGAAGTCGGGGCTGTATTTTCGTCATTTTGTTGTCATTTTCTCCTCCAAAGTTAGTGTAACAGGTTTTTGGTTTCTGTCCACTCTCTTGGGGGAAGGTCAATATGTTCAGTGGACACAATTCGGTGGAGATTGGGCATCGTGCCATGCTGAAACATCTGGGGCTGACACCGCTGCTCAACCTGCGGCTACGACTCGGCGAAGGCACGGGGGCGGCGATGGCATCATTTTTGATAGAAGCGGCGGTTCGGACGCTGAACGATATGGCGACATTCGCCGAAGCCGCCGTGTCGGGAAAAGAATAGGCCAACAGCTTGACCATCCCCCCGGAATGGGGTATATTGCCCTATCTACATTAAAGGAGTTGTGATGCTGTCGGCACTTTTAAAAACGATGCGCCCCAAACAATGGACGAAGAATCTCGCCATTTTTGCGGCGCTTGTGTTCGATGAAAAACTGTTTTCATCCGGCTATCTGCTCGATGCAGTGGCAGGGTTTTTTCTGTTGTGCATGGTATCGGGCACGGTGTATATCATCAATGATGTGGTGGATGTCGAAAAAGACCGCGCCCACCCCAAAAAGAAAAACCGCCCAATTGCATCGGGCGCGTTGCCGGTAAACATTGCCATCATCGCGGCGATTGTGCTGCCATTGATAGCCATTCCGCTCAGTTTTGCGCTGAATATCGCTTTTGGCGCGTTGATGCTTCTTTACCTGTTGTTGCAACTCGTCTATTCATTCAAACTGAAGCATATGGCCATTATCGATGTGCTGACCATCGCTGCCGGATTCGTCATCCGAGTGGCGGCCGGGGTGGTGCTGGTTGCCGTGGCTCGATTTTCGCCATGGTTGTATGTGGTCACCACCCTGCTATCGCTGCTGATGGGATTCGGCAAGCGCCGGCAAGAGTGGTTGATGGCAAAAAATGGCGTCAAAAATACTCGCGCCATTTTAGAAGAGTACAATTTACCGTTTTTGGATAATGTCATCACCATTGTAGCTACCAGCACGGTGATGGCATATTCGCTGTACACATTCAGCGCCCCGAATTTGCCGCCCAACCACTGGATGATGTTGACGATTCCATTTGTGATTTATGGCATTTTTCGGTATTTATACGCACTTCACGTGCTGGACAGTGGCGGCGACCCGTCAGAAATGCTATTGGAAGATCGTCCGCTACAAATCACGGTGGTGTTATGGGGACTGGCAATCATCGGAATTTTGTATTTCTTCTGATACCGCTTCCGGGCTTGGAGATATTTCAAACAATTTCGTTCCACCGAACATCCGGTAAATTTTCAAACTTTCAACACGCGAAAAACCCTGTCGGCACAGATACCGACAGGGTTTTGGTTTTTCGCTGTTTTTGCAAAACCGGTGTTTAACGTTTGGTGTATTGCGGGGCTTTGCGGGCGCGTTTGAGACCCGGTTTTTTCCGTTCTTTCACGCGGGCATCGCGGGTGAGAAACCCGTGCTGGCGCAGTGTGGGGCGCAATTCGGGGTCAATTTTCAACAGTGCGCGGGCAATGCCCAATTTTACTGCATCAGCTTGCCCGGTAACACCGCCGCCCATCACTTTCACGCTGATATCAAATTTATTTTCAAAGCCGGTAGCTTTGAGAGGTGCTAAAATTGTGCGTACATCAACATCACGGGTAAAATATTGTTCCAACGATTTGCCATTCACAACAAATTCGCCGCCGCCTTCAAATAAGCGGACACGTGCCGTTGATTGTTTTCGCCGTCCAATGCCTTCTTCGTAACGACCTTCCATTGCCATGTAACACTTCTCCCTTTTTACAATTCTAATGGCTCAGGTTGTTGAGCAGCATGCGGATGGTTGGGACCCGC
>JANTHQ010000142.1 GCA_024762375.1 Anaerolineaceae bacterium | reverse complement strand
ATGGCGATGCACCGCAAATTTTGATGGGGTTCGTCGCCGACGATTTAGACTCGATGGTCGAAGCGCTAAAAAGCCCGGAATGGGAAGAATTGCACGCCAAATTGTTGGGATACGTCGCCGATTATCGACATAAAATTGTCAAAGCATCAAGCCGATTTCAACTGTTTTAACCCCATAGATACACAAAAAGGCCGGAGAATTTTCCTCCGGCCTTTTTTCGTTTGACGGCACAAATGTGCGCTGGGGTTCCGTTTATGTTTGCCAATTTCTCAAGATTCTATCGATTTCCAACGGCATTGGCGATAAAATCATACGGGTATGGCGGCGAAATTTCGCTGACAGCAGTGAGTCGCGCTTGCTGCTCTGCCGATAATTGCCACCCCACCGCACCAAGATTATCTTGCAAATGTGCCATCGACCGCACGCCGATAATCGGGGCGGTCACTCCGGGGCGGTGTATCAGCCAGTTTAGCGCCACCTGTGCCGGCGATTTTCCGGCCTCAGCCGCAATTGCGAAAAGTTCATCCAAAACCGTCCACGTGCGTTCTGTGTTATATTTGCCCCATGCCTCACTCCAACCATGTTTTTCGGCCTCTGCCACCCGAGTACCATCGGGCGGTGCGGTCATTCCGCGCCGGTATTTCCCGCTGAGCCAGCCGCCACGCAGTGGACTCCACGGTATGATACCCAAACCTTCATTTTGGCAAACGGGAATCAATTCCCACTCGGTAGAGCGATCGAGCAGGTTATACAGCGGCTGCAGGCACGAAAAAACCTCCAGCCCCATTTGTTTGCTGATATCAATTGCTTTCTGCAGTTGCCAGCCGGTAAAGTTACTGGCGCCGATATATCGAACTTTGCCGCTTTCCACCAGTGTGTTCAACGTTGAGAGTGTTTCTTCCAACGGTGTCCCCGGGTCCCAACAGTGAACTTGGTACAAGTCAATATAATCGGTCTGCAACCGGCGCAGGCTGGCTTCTACCGCCGAAAGTATGTGCTTGCGACTCAATCCCACATCGTTAACACCTTCGCCCATTGTAAAACGAACTTTGGTGGCCACCACAAAATCATCGCGGTTTTTCGTTTTCAACCAGCGCCCCACCACCTCTTCCGAGACGCCGCGGGTATAAACATCTGCCGTGTCGAGAAAATTGCCGCCTGCGTCCACAAATGTGTCGAGCATCCGGTGGCTTTCGGTTTCATCGGCCTCTCGCCCCATCGTCATTGTACCCAAACACAATTCACTCACTTTCATGCCGGTTCTTCCTAAATAACGGTATTCCATCGTGTCGTGCTCCTTTCGGTGAAAAAGTTTTATATCATCATTGAAAATTCCGAGAACTTGCGCAGCGGGTTATGCCTTAAATAATGGCGTAATGCCCGCCCGAGACACCATCGCCTGCATTTCGGCATCGCTGGGGCGATGGTCGAAGCGCGCGGCGGCGTCGAGCACTTTTGGCAGCAAATCAACGTCGCCGACGGTATTTAAAAACACGCCGTCTCGGCCCAACACCCAATGCACAGCCAGGTCGATATCCAACTGGTCTTCGAGCGGTTCATACCAAGTGGTGCGTGTTTTTGGTTTATCGCCCCATTCGCCTTTTGCAATGGATTTGATGGCCTGCACCGCCACATTTCGCTCACGGCACACCGCCATCAGCGATTCAAAATCGGCGGCATACTGCGGATTCTGCATCATGGTATAATTGTATGGTAGCAACACCGAATCGAAATCGAAACGTTCCAAACTTCGCATGTGCATCGCGGCGACGGTTGTACCATGGCCGGTGACACCCAAAAAGCGCACCAACCCCTTCTCGCGCGCTTCGATGAATGCTTCCAGCGCGCCGCCCGGCCCCATCGCGGTTTCCCATTCTGCCGGGTCAACCAAAATGTGCATCTGCCACAAATCCACATAATCGGTGCGCAAATATTCCAGCGACCGCTGCAGTTCAGCCATTGCACCGTGATAGGTGCGCTGCTCGGTTTTGGTGGCCAAAAAAAACTTGTCCCGATATTTTTCCATCCACGGCCCAAGCCGTTTTTCCGCTTCGCCGTAACTGGCTGCCGTATCAATATGATTAACGCCGTAATCCAACAGCACATCGAGTGTGCGGTCTGCATCCGCCTGCGAAATCTTCCACAGCGACGCCGCGCCAAACAGCGTGCGTGTGCTGAGATGTCCCGTGCGGCCAAATGGTGCTTTCGGTAGCATATCGTTGCCCCTTTCTTTGATTTTTTTAATCGCTCGGATATTATATCAGCAACATTTAGTTTTTCAAACCATCACCCCGAGGCATTATGAATCTCGATGCATTTTCAATTTCCGCACTGGCGGACGAATTCCGTGTGGAAATTATGGGCGGTCGCGTCCAGCAAATTACCCAGATTACCCCACTCACCTTCGGGTTGGAAATTTACGCCCAGCAGAAGCGGCAATATCTGCTCATTTCTGCCGAACCATCGGCGCCACGGGTGCATCTGCAACCGCAAAAACCCCGCCGCGGCGATACGCCACCGGCGCCCATCTTTCAATTGCTCCGAAAATACCTGCGCGGCAGTTTGCTGCTCACAATCGAACAACCACCGTTCGAACGGGTGTTACTCTTTCATTTTTCCGGCAAACAGGGCGACAGCACGCTGGTGGTGGAGTTGATGGGCACGCGCAGCAATCTCATTTTTCTGGACGAGACCGGCCGCATTTTGGCCATCGTTCGGCCGGCGCCCACCAAAAGCGAGCGAAGCCGCCCCCTGCTACCGAATCATCCATACACCCTGCCCCATGGCCAACAGAAAATCACCCCCGATGCGCTGTCGTCGGAACGGCTATCCGCAATTTTACAGACCGCCCCACCCGATGTGCCGCTGCATAAAACGCTGGTGCGCCATCTGGCCGGTATGAGCCCGCTCATCGCCCGCGAAATCGTTTTTCGGGCCACCGATGACACCGCCACAACCGTCGCCGCCATCGTCGACCCCACCGCCCTGCTGGAAACGATTCGGCTGGTGTACCGCCATGTCACCGACCATGCATGGCAACCGCACGCGGTTTTTTCGCAAGCCAATGCGGTGGAACTGTTTGCACCCATCGCGCTCACGCACCATCCCCGCGCGGAACCGGTAGAAAGCATGTCTGCCGCGGTGGCCGCCCATTTTAACCGCGCCGATGCGCCCGCCGCCGACGGTTATTTTGCCGCCCGGCTTCCTGTGCGCCAGCGGATTCAAGCGCAGCTGGAAAAACTGTCTCGTCGGCAAAAACGGCTGGCAGAAGATGCCGCCCGATTGGAAAACCCGGATATTTTCAAAGAAATGGGAAACGCCATTTTGGCGAACAGTTGGCAGATAGCCCCCCGCCAGAAAATTCTTTCGGTGGCATGGACGGATGGCGAACCGCTGGAAATTACGCTCGACCCGGCTCTTTCTCCCGCCGAAAACGCCCAGCGATATTTTTCTCGATATCAAAAAGCCAAACGCGCCGCAGAAATCATCCCCGAACAGCAAACGGTGGTTGCCCGGCAGATTGACTATCTGCAGCAGTTATTGTTCGATTTGGAAACGGCAGAATCTCGCCCGGAAATTGATGCTGTGGCGGCGAGTCTGTCGGCAGTGACGGGTGACACCACCCGCCAGCGAACCAAAAAATCGAAAAAAGCCGTATCTTCCGGGCAGCCGCGGCGGTATGTGTCGCCCGATGGCTTTTCGGTGTGGGTTGGAAAAAACGCCATCCAGAATCACCGTCTGACATTTGAGCGTGCCGCGCCCAACGATATTTGGCTGCATGCACGCGGTGTGCCGGGCGCGCATGTGGTCATTTCCACCGCAGAAGGCGAGCCGCCAAAACGCACCATCGAATGGGCGGCAGGGGTCGCGGCGTATTTTTCGAAAAATCGGGGTGAACCGCAAGTGGATGTCATTGTAACTCGCAAAAAATATGTGCGCGCCATCAAGGGTGCGCCGCCGGGGCTGGTTTCTGTGCGGCAGGAAAAAACGGTGCGTGTCTCGCCGGTGCAGCCGGAAACAGTGGAAAGGTAGGGTATATCGCAACGGGCAGCGTATATTTTTCTATACGATTTCCATACGCTTATTATACGGACTTCATCCATTTATCGTTATGTTTTCCACTTTTTTCCACAGTATAGCCTAAGTTATCCACAGAATTTCTTCTTTTTTCGGTTTTTTTATAAACCTGGTGATAAAAATCCGACTCGATAATTTTGAATTTTTGCAATGTTTCTGCAATGTTTGCAACAAAAAAATAGGAATAATTGCCTACGCAATTTTGCGCAACTTTTTTTGTATGCTATAATCGCACGCTATGACAACACGAACGCACGTTAAACCATCGCAAGATTATCAGCTTCCGACATCGTTTTCGCGCTTCTTGACCATCGTTTTCACACTTTTCTTTTTACTCGCAGGCGCGCTCGTCGGTTATTTATTGTACAATTCCGTAAAACAAACTGTGGCCTCCATTGAGGTTCCGAATTTACCCTACATCGATCTCTCTCTCCCTTCGGTGGGTAGCAGCACTCGCCCCGGCATTGGGGTGATACCCCAACGCGGCGGCGAGATTCCCGTTACCGGCATCACCGGTGTTCCCCTTCCCGATTACAAACAGAAACAACGGGTGAATATTCTACTGTTGGGCATCGACAAGCGGCCCGACGAACAGTATGCCCGCACCGACACGATGATTTTGGTAACGATTGACCCGGAAAACAAAACCGCCGGGTTACTGTCGCTGCCGCGCGATTTATGGCTCGAAATTCCGGGCTATTATGAATCGCGTATCAACACGGCATACTATCTGGGCGAGAAAGACGGGTATCCCGGCGGCGGGCCTGCACTGGCGATGAAAACAGTGCAATACAATTTCGGTGTGCCGGTTCATTTTTATGTGGAAGTTGATTTTGACGGTTTCCGCAAAATTGTGGACACACTCGGCGGGCTGGATATCAATGTGCCATACACACTCGATGACCCGACCTTCCCCAGTGAAGACTACGGCTACGACCCCTTCCATATTGATGCAGGCATGCAACATCTGGACGGCGCAACAGCATTGAAATATGCCCGCACTCGCCACATCGACTCCGACTTTGGGCGAGCGGAACGCCAGCAGCAGGTACTCATCGCCATAAAAGATAAGGCGTTGCAATTGGGCTTGCTGCCCAAAGTGCCGGAACTTTGGACGACCATGGCCGGTACGGTAAAAACCGACTTGCAATTGGTGGATATTTTGGAATTGGCAAACCTCGCACCGGATATTACCGCCGACAAAATCGAAACAGTAGTACTGGACGAAAATTATACCGTGAATTACACGACCGAAGTCGGGGCAATGGTGCTTTTACCATTGCGCGACAAAATTCAACCGGTTATTGACCGCATGTTTGCCAAAGTTGAAAACAACGAACCGAGCCAAGCAGAAATCATCGCCGCGCAAGCCGCGCAAGCGACCCAAACGGCAGAAATGCAAGCCCGGCAACAGCAACGAGAAGAATTGAAAGCGCAACTCGCTGCCGAAAACGCTTCGGTCGTCATCCAAAACGGAACACCGGCCGAGGGGCTTGACGCTCAAACAGCGTTATTCCTCAAAGAGCAGGGATTTAACATTGCGCAATTCGGCCCCGCCGAAAGCACCGACTACCCCCGCACGGTAATTGTCACCTACAGCGATAAAGAGTACACCCTCGGCACGTTGGTGAATTTCTTCAACGTCGCACCGGAAAATGTGCGCCGCAGTCCAAATCTCGAAAGCAATATTGACATCCGCGTCATCGTCGGTGCAGATTTCAAATTGCCGGAAGAATCGCCACAGTCATCACTGCTCCTCAAGTAAAAACCTTTTCAACC
>JANTHQ010000141.1 GCA_024762375.1 Anaerolineaceae bacterium | reverse complement strand
CGAAGAGTCGGCAGAATAAAGTTTATTGCCCCCTTTACGACTCTCGCCCAACGTGGTATACTTTCAATATATCCAACTTTCTGAAACCTGCGGAGATAGATGATGGATCAAGGTGTTTCAAACGCCATTCATGTTTTGCAACAAGAAAATGCCCGGCTGCGAGAAGAAGTAGATTCGCTGCGGGACGAAGTTTCGGCACTGCAAGCATACCTCAAAGGCATATCCGCGCTGCATCAGGCAACCAATACCATCGCCACACAAGACAACCTGTATCAGCTGCTCGACGAAATTTTATTTCAAGCGCTGCACATCATCGATACCGACCACGGCTCGCTGCTGCTGGTAGATGACGAAAAGCACGAATTGGTTTTTGTGCTGGTACACGGCGAGTTTCGAGAGTCGTTACAGGGCTATCGAATGAACTGGCATCAGGGTATCGCCGGTTGGGTAGTCGAGCACGGCAAACCGCTCATCGTCAACCAAGCGCGATATGACCCGCGATTTTCGCCGGAAGTTGATGAACGGTTCGGTATGCGCACGCACGACTTGCTGGCCGTGCCGCTCAAGCACGGCAAGCGGGTGATGGGTGTGATTGAACTGGTGAACAAACGGAACGAAAACGCTTTCGATGAGTCAGATGCAAAGATTTTGTCGCTGTTCGGCAGTATCGCCGCGATGACGCTGGCTCATCTGGAAGAGAAATTGGATTTGCTCGAAAAATAATGCCTGCCAAACGAAAAGAGGCTCTCAAATACCGAGAGCCTCTTTTTTGTGCGATTTTTCTGCTATTGCCGGTCGAAAGTAATTTCTGCGACGCCTTGGCCATCAACAAACACTTGCACGGCGATGCCCGCGCCATCAATGCCGACGGTATATTTGCCGGGCCACAATCCGCCAAAATCACATGCGCCGGGGCCATATTCCGGTTTTGTGCCGGTATAGCACATCGCCGAGAAATCGTTGCCTTCCGAGACGATGGTCACCGGCAAGCCGATTGCGCCCGCCCGCACGATAATGGTTGACCAAACGCCATTGGCGGGTTCGGTGCCGCTGGTGTTCTTCACCACCCGGCCGCTCCAGCCGGTTGGTGACCGCGGCGGCGGGTCGGAGGTGACGTTATGGTATGCGAATTCCACTAAAATACGATGCCCGGCTTCCAAATGGACGTTGACCCGGTCAGAGGCATCTTGGTCAACCCAAATGGTGTAATCACCGGCGGGAACGCCTTTCATGCCCATCGTGCCCCAACCGAACTCGGCTGAGTTGCTGGTTTGCAGATGAAGTACCATCCCGCCCATTTGGGCCACTACCGGCACCCCCAGTGCATCAATGGTGCGAACCATAATCGTTGTGTTTCCATCGGGGTCGGGGAAGTCGGCGGTTTGTTTGCCGACCCATTTATTTTCCGCATCCACCACCGTTACCGAACCATCCCACGTTTGTGAAACGTCCTGATAGTCGGGGGGTTGCACCGGCGGCACGTAATCGGGTGCGCCATCGGCATCCGATGCGGTGTTATCACCGGTATTCGCCGGCGGAGGATTCGCGCCGGGCGGGGTGTATCCGGGAATGAGCAATTTTTGTCCCACATAAATAAACCCGGCATCCGACAGATTGTTCGCCTCCACAATTGACCACTGCGAGACGCCAAATCGAGCCGCAATATTAGTCACGGTATCGCCGGCTTTAACGGTGTAATAATAGCCGGTGGCGGCCGGGGGCATATATCCACCCGGCACACAGAGTTGCTGGCCGGCGTAAATTGTGCCGCCATACAGATTGTTCGCGTTCATCAGCGCCTCAACCGAAACACCGTACCGCCAAGCGATAGCCGAGAGTGTATCGCCCCACTGAACGGTATAGTTTGAACTGCACGACGATACCGGCATCGCCGGAACGGTGGGTTGTCCGCCGCCGGGCACGTTGAGCACTTGCCCCACATAAATGGTATCCACATCGCTTAAATTATTGGCCGAAGCCAACGCTTGAACCGATGTACCCAGTTTTGCCGCGATATTCGCCAGTGTATCGCCCGGCTGAACGGTATAATAGCCGGTTGCGGTTGCGCCGGGAATGGTGAGCGTTTGCCCAACAAAGATAAGATTGGGGTCAGAAATCCCATTGGCGGCCATTAAATCTGCGGTCGTCACATCGTACCATGCTGCGATGTCCGCCAGTGTATCGCCCGGCTGAACCGTGTAGGTTTCCCCACTTTGAGCCAATACAGGCATCGTCAGCAGCAAAAGCGCCACGCCAATTAAAAGAATGCGGTGTTTCATTATGAGAACCTCCAGCAGTTGCAGATACTGCTCGTTGAACGGTCAACTATTACAGATATTCTACTATACATAATACTAAATTTTACATAATATGTCAAGTTGAAACCCGCCACGAGCACGGTTGTTGCAAAGTAAATTTTAAGGTTGGTGTTTTTCTGCGATTTTTCCGTAGGGGCGGCTCGCGAGCCGCCCCTACAAATTTGGCATCATTTTCCGGGAAAACCAATCGAATTTCCCGGCTTTGTAGGGGCACGCTGCGGCGTGCCCCTACGTCGTTGCGTCAAATTATTTTTGTCAAGTGACTTTGCAACAGCCGTGCCGTCACGGACGAAAACAATTGCCCCAAAAGTGGCATCGAAGCCGCATTGATGCTATAATTTCAGCAAACAACCAACCTGCACCAGTCACAAGGAGCGTTCTATGCGCGTTGTTGCAATGATTTTGGCAGGCGGGGCCGGAACACGCCTGACCGCACTGTCAGACAACCGAGCCAAACCCGCTGTCCCTTTTGCCGGAAAGTTTCGCATTATTGATTTTACCCTATCAAATTGCGTTAATTCCGGCATTTTTAATATCGCCGTTTTAACCCAATACAAGCCCCATTCGCTCAACGAGCATATCGGCATCGGCAAGCCGTGGGACCTCGACCGCCAGCGCGGCGGGGTTCACCTTTTGCACCCGTATCAAGGCAAGGCACAAGAAGACTGGTACAAAGGCACCGCCAACGCTATCGCCCAAAATCTCGACTATATTCGCCGGATGCAGGCAGATACTGTGCTCATCCTTTCCGGCGACCATATTTATGCGATGGACTATCGGGAAATGCTGGATTACCACTACCAAACCCAAGCCGATTTGACACTGGCAGTGCGAAATGTGCCGCTGGAAGAAACCGACCGCTTCGGCATTATGACGGTGGACGAATCTATGCAGGTGCGCGATTTTCACGAAAAGCCGAAAGACCGCGACAAAGGCACGCTCGCTTCGATGGGGGTATATATTTTCAAAACCGATGTGCTCGTCGAGCGGTTACTGGAAGACAGCCCCGAAACCCCGCGCATCGATTTCGGTTCACACGTGATACCGAGCATGATCCCCCGTGATAAAGTGATGGCATTTCTGTTCGATGGCTACTGGGTCGATGTTGGCACGGTGCAAAGTTATTGGGAAACAAGCCTGGAACTGACCAACCCGATGCCCCCGCTCAACCTGTATAACCCCGACTGGGTGATTCACACTCGCAGTGAAGAACGCCCGCCGGTAAAAATTGACCCGCAGGGACGGGTTCAGCAAAGCCTGCTATCCAACGGATGCGTCATTCGCGGTTCGGTATCGCACTCGGTGTTGTCGCCGGGGGTGTATGTCTCGCCGGGGGCGGTGGTGCGCGATTCCATCATTTTGAACGACACATGGATTGGACCGGGCGCCATCGTTGACAAAACCATCATCGACACCAACGTGGTGGTCGGTGGCGGCGCAATCGTCGGCGACGGCGATGATAACACTGCCAACCACCAAATGCCCGACAAACTAAACACCGGCATCAACGTCATTGGCGCAGAAAGTATCATCCCGATTGGCAAACGGCTGGGACGCAACGTGCTGGTCGGCGCAAACACCGCCGAAAGCGCTTTTCCCGAAGGCGATATTCCCAGCGGCGAAACCATCAGCGGCGAATGAGAGACCGGGCGAATGCCACCCCGTAACTTTGAAACTTTGAACCTGAAACCTGAAACTCGGAACGTGAAACTATGAAAACACTCGCACTGATAATGGCTGGCGGCGCAAACAAAAACCTCAGCGTGCTGACGCAAGTCCGCGCCGAAGCCGCACTCCCGTTCGGCGGCAAATTCCGCATTGTGGATTTTGCCCTTTCCAACTGCAGCAACTCCGAAATTTACAGCGTCGGCGTGCTGACCCAATACATGCCCCGCTCGCTCAACGACCATATCGGCGTGGGTAAACCGTGGGAACTCGACCGCACGCGCGGCGGCGTGCGTCTGCTGCAACCGTATCTTGGCCCCGGCATCACCGGCTGGGAAAAAGGCACCGCCGATGCTGTGCGCCGCAACTTGGATTATGTGGAAGAGCAGCGCTCGGATGCAGTGCTCATTTTGGGCGGCAACCACGTCTATAAAATGGATTACCGCACCATGCTGCGCTACCATCAAGAAACCAATGCCGACGTGACCATCGGCATTCGCAGTGTGAACCCGTTTGAAACCCATCGTTTCGGCATCGTCACCACCGATGCCAACATGCGCGTGCTGAACTTTCAGGAAAAACCAAAACGCTCGCGCGAAACCGTCGCATCGATGGGCATTTACGTTTTCAAAACCGATGTCCTGCGCCAACACCTGAAAAAATATCCGTCCCATCTCGACTTCGGGCGCGATGTGCTCCCGGCGATGATTGCGCAGGGCAAACGAGTTTTCGCCTATAAATACGAAGGCTATTGGGCAAATGTCGGCACGCTGCAAGCCTATTGGGAAGCAAATATGGCACTGCTGGCAGAAACGCCCGCGCTCGACATGTACGACCCGAACTGGATCATTCACACCCCCAGCGAAGAGCAACCACCGGTAAAAATCGGCGCGAATGCCCATGTGGAAAACAACCTGCTTTCCAACGGCGCTATCGTGGACGGCGTTGCCGAACATTCCGTGCTGTCATCGGGCGTGTATATCGCCGAAGGGGCAACCGTGCGCAATTCCATCATCATGCACGACTGCAAAATCGGCGCGGGTGCGGTGATTGACCGCGCCATCATCGACAAAAACACCATCATCGGCGAAAACGCGCACATCGGTTTTGGCGACAGCATCGTTCCCAACAAAAGCATTCCCGATATTCTGAATACCGGACTGACGGTGGTCGGCAAAGGGACGCACATTCCCGCCGACGCGAAAATCGGGCGAAATGTGGTTATCGAACCGCACACCGCCGCCAAACGTTTTCAAAACGGCGAAATTCCGAGCGGAGAAACTGTTCGATGACTCCCCTGCAAAAAGGGGGAAAAATGAACCACAGAGACACGGAGTCACGGAGAAAAATAAAGCTTAAAAGCCGAATATACGGCAACATCTGCAATTTTCGGCGAAAACTCAAAAACTTTAAATTCTCCGGTTCTCTGCGCCTCTGTGGTGAAAATCTAACCTTTTTTCACACGAGCCATCCGATGAAATGGATTTTCGGGCTGGGTGTTTGGCTGATGGTCGTGGCGGGCTGCGCCACTGCCACCCCGACCGCCGCCGAACCGTCAGCAGCCTCAACCGGAGGTGATCCAATGTTAAAAATTACCAGTTCCGCATTTGAAGCGGGTGCGCCCATTCCGGCGCGCTATTCCTGCGATGGCGACGATATTTCGCCACCGCTGGCATGGGACGGCGTTCCCGACGGCACACAGAGTTTCGTGCTGATTTTCGATGACCCGGACGCGCCCGTCGGCACGTGGGACCACTGGCTGCTGTTCAATCTACCCGCCGATACCCGTGCACTGCCCGAAAATGCTACCCTGCCCGGCGGAACGCGCATCGGCAAAAACAGTTGGGGGCGCGCCGATTATGGCGGGCCGTGTCCCCCGCGCGGCACACACCGCTACTTTTTCAAACTGTACGCGCTCGATAGCCCG
>JANTHQ010000140.1 GCA_024762375.1 Anaerolineaceae bacterium | reverse complement strand
TATGGCAAACGTTTATGCAAACTTTACGGCGTCTGGCTTCAGAAAAGATACCCGCCGCCGATAATATAGTAGTGATCGTTAGGATGACGAGAGGAAGATTATGGCAAGCATACTCATCATAGAGGACAGCCTGTTAATGCGCGAAACGTTGCGTCAGATGCTAGAGCTGGATGGTTACGAAGTGCTCGAAGCAGAAGATGGACCCACCGGCATCGCATTGGCCCGCGAGACGAAACCAAGTTTGATAATTTTGGATATTATGATGCCGTATATGTCCGGCACACAGGTTCTGAAATATCTGCGCGGCGACCCATTGCTGAAAAATACGCCCGTGCTGGTGCTATCTGCGGTCAATCAGCCCGACCAAGTGCTCAATGTGCTGGAACTGAAAGTTCACGATTACCTGCTGAAACCGGTTGACCACAATACTCTGCGGCAGCGGATCGAGAGCGCGTTAAAATCCACCGCAGTGTAACGGCGATTTTCAACCCTTTTCAAGGATTGCATTATGGCTCCACAAGTTTTCGATATTGATGCGGATGAACTCGGGATATTTCTGGATGAAGTGAACGAGCATCTGCAAGCGCTGGAAAGCGGCATTTTGGCGCTGGAAGAAACGACCGACCCGGATACCGTCAATCGGGTGTTTCGAGCCGCACATACCATCAAAGCGTTGGCCGGCACGGTCGGGCATCACAAAATGCAGGAATTGACCCATACCATGGAGACCATTTTCGACGCCATGCGCGAAGAAAAACTGGTGTCCACCCCTGAAATTTCCGACCAATTGCTTGCCACACTGGATTATTTGCAATTATTCCGCGATGAGATTGCCAATCAGGAAATGAGTGACACCGATATTTCGGAGCAACTTGCCGGTTTGCGCGCCATTTTGAGCGGCGACAGTTCCCCCCCAACGCAAGCCGCGCCGAGCAATGGCAATGCCCATCCCGTTGCCATTGCGCTGGATGATGCACTCAAAGCGCGGGCGAAAGCCATGCAGGCTGACGGGTATTCGCTGTTTGTGGCGGTCGCCACAACTGCGCCGGGAAGTTTCGCCCCGGCAGCGCGATTGACGCAGGCGGCCATCGCGGTGATGGATGTCGGTGAGGTGTTGTATCAGCAGCCTTCGATGGATGATCTGGCAAATACCAAACACGACCACAAAATCGAACTGCTGGTGGCTACCAAAGAAGGTGCATCGGCCATTGAAAAAATGCTGGCGGATGTGATGGATTTGGCATCGTACAATGTGGCGCCATTTGTGCTGGAAACCACCACCCCCAAACCCGAAAAACCGGCGTTGCCGAAAAAGACGAAAGCCAAACCAAAAACGGGCGGCGGGCACGGCGTAGATTTGAGCGCGGAAAAAACGGTGCGCATCAGTGTGGAACGTTTGGACTCGCTGATGAATCTGGTTGGCGAATTGGTGACCGACCGAAACCGGTTGCTGCAAATTGAAAGTTCGTTGCTGGCAATTTACGGCAAAGCAGATGTCGTCAACGATTTGACGGAGATGAACGGGCATTTGGGGCGCGTGGTTGACCAGTTGCAAGAGGAAGTGATGCGTGCCCGAATGTTGCCCATCGGCAGTACATTTGCAAAAATGCCCCGCTTGGTGCGAGATGTGAGCCGTGCGGCGGGCAAACAGGTTAATTTAATCATCGAAGGCGAAGATACCAAACTCGACCGTTCGCTCATCGAATTTATTGGTGACCCGTTGATCCATCTGCTGAGAAATGCGGTCGACCACGGTATGGAGACCCCCGAAGAGCGCGAGCGGCTGGGGAAAAATCCAACCGGTACGGTCATGCTCACCGCATCGCACGAAGAGGGGCATATTGTCATCACCGTCAAAGACGACGGGCCCGGTATCGACCCGGAAAAAGTCAAAAACGCGGCGGTCAAGCGCGGGCTGATTTCAGAGGATGAAGCCGCGCAGATGGATGACGAAGAAGCCGTCGATTTGATTTTCCGCCCGAATTTGTCCACCGCCGCCAAAGTGACCGATATTTCCGGCCGCGGCGTGGGAATGGATGTGGTTCGCTCGAACATCGAGCGCCTCAGTGGGTCGGTGGTTGTCGAAAGCAAACTGGGCGAAGGGACAACATTTCGCATTACCCTGCCGCTGACGCTGGCGATTGTGCAAACCATGCTCGTTTCGATGCACAATATCACATACGCCATCCCGCTGTCCACCATCATCGAATCGCTGTACCTGTCTGACGTGACCATCAGCAACGTCAAAGGCAACCCGGTCATCCACTGGCGGGATTCTGTTTTGCCGTTGATTGACCTGCGCGACTTTTTCACTCATCCGCGGATGAACGGCAACCATCGCGGCGACAACAGCCGTCCGGCGATTGTCACTGTGGCGTGGGGCAAACAACGGGTCGGGCTGGTGGTCGATAAAATTATCGGCAAGCAAGATATCGTCGTCAAATCATTGAATCCAATTATGGGCGAATTGCCCGGTATTTCGGGTGGAACCATACTCGGCGACGGCAGTATCGCCTTAATTATTGATATTCCGGGGCTAATTGGCGCCGCGATGCAGGCACGGAAACAAGGAGTGACTGTATGAGTTCGAATAACACCGTATCATCAGCGAATTTGTGGGTGGAAGTGCTATCCGGCGAAAACTCGCAGGCATTGCTGGATGAAGCGATGAAAAATGTGGCCGACAACCTTTCGATGCTGACCGGGCGCGAAATTACCATTGACCCGCCGATGCTGAAGACCGTGCCACTGGTCGATTTGCTGGCACACGGCGCGGAAAGCCCGGAAGCCGAGTCGGTGGGGGTGTACCTGCTCATCGAGGGCGATTTGCAGGGGCAATCGCTGATAATCTTCGGGCTGGAAGACGCGTTTTATCTGGTAGATATTTTGATGGGCGAAGAGACCGGCACGACGCAAGCAATGGATGAAGTGGCACAATCAGCGATGGCTGAAATTGGCAATATCAGTTTGGCTTCGTTTTTGAACGTGTTATCTGACCGCACGGGGCACTCTATCGTACCGTCGCCGCCCGCAGTGATTATCGACATGGCGGCATCCATCGTTTCCGCTGTGGCAGTGAACACGATGGAATTTGCCGCCGACCAGCTCATCATTTTGGATACGGTGTTCAAAGATGCCGGTCGGATTATTCAGGCCAAATTCTGGGTTATTCCCAACCCGGAAGCAAACATTATGAAATATTTCAAAACCAAGTGACCGAATATGCTGTGGTAACGTAAGGGGTCAACTGTGGCAGACAATGTGCGTTCTGTATCAATTGGACAAATTGTAGTGAGCCGCTCGCCCGCTGATGTGCTGGTGGCGTATGGGTTGGGCTCGTGTGTGGCGGTAAGTTTTTACGACCCGCAGCGCAAAGTGGGCGGTATGTTGCACGCACTGCTGCCCAGCGCCGCGACCAAAAATAGCACACCCGATAACCCCGCCAAATTTGTGGATTTGGGTGTGCCGCTATTGCTGGATGAAGTGCTGAAATTGGGTGCATCGCGTAGCAATATCATCGTGAGAATCTGCGGCGGTGCCAGCATGCTCACCTCGCCGGGGTTTAAAAATACGCTCAACATCGGCGAAAGAAATGTGGCAACCGCAAAAGAAACCCTGTCCAACCTGGGTTTTTCCATCAAAGCGGAAGATACCGGTGGCAACAGTGGCCGCACCGCCAAATTGTATGTGGCTACCGGCGATATGACTGTGAGAACCATGGGGCAAAAAGAACGCCCGTTATAAACCAGCAATAACAGTTCAGCCAAAATTGAAATCGGAGGAACTTATGACAAAAATATTAGTAGTGGACGATGCGAAATTTATGCGCGTTCGTTTGACCAAACTGCTGTCGGGGCATGGCTATGAGGTTGTCGAAGCAGAAAACGGTGAAGAAGCCGTGCAAGTGTACAAAGCCGAACGTCCCGCCGCTGTGTTGATGGACATCACCATGCCGCAAAAAACCGGCATCGAAGCCCTGACGGAAATTAGAGGATTCGACCCGCAAGCGAAAGTCATTATGTTGACGGCATTGGGGCAGGAATCAATGGTGGTGCAGGCCGTCCAAGCCGGCGCCCGAGACTATGTGGTTAAGCCTTTCGACCCGGACCGGGTGATGCTGGCGCTGAAAAAAGCTTTAGGGTGAAATTATGGCAAACCCAATTCGGGTATTGATTGTTGATGATTCTGCGTTTATGCGCTACACCATCCAACGCCATTTGGATGCCGATGCCGCCATAACGGTGGTTGGCACAGCTCAAGATGGCATCGAAGCGCTGCAGAAAATTCCAACATTAAAACCGGATGTTGTCACATTAGATGTGGAAATGCCCCGGCTGGATGGGCTATCAACCTTAGAACGGGTGATGAAACAATTTCCAACCCCGGTGGTCATGCTCAGCTCGCAGACAGCGAAAGGGGCGCAGACAACTGTCAAATCGTTGATGCTCGGTGCGGTGGATTTTGTGCAAAAACCGAGTGGCAGCGCCGAAACGCGGGCCGTGATGGCCGTGCTGGTCGAAAAAGTCAAAGCCGCTGCCGGCGTGCACCGCACCAAAATCGAACAACCGGTTCAGCCGCCGCCGAGCATTTCGCATCGGGCGGCGCTGCGTCCGTTTTCCACCGGCGACCCACTGGTGGTCATCGGTTCATCTACCGGCGGGCCAAAAGCGCTGCAAGAAGTTGTGTCGCACCTCCCGGCCGATTTACCCGCGCCGGTGGTTATCGTTCAGCATATGCCCGCCGGGTTCACCAAATCGCTGGCGCAACGGTTGAACGATATGTGCCCGCTGACCGTCCAAGAGGCGGCAGATGGCGACCGGCTGGCGAAAGGGCTGGTTTTGCTCGCGCCCGGCGATTATCATATGGAAATTTCCGACAAAAAACGCATCAAATTGAACCAAGGCCCCCGCCGAAACCATGTGCGCCCCGCTGTGGATATCACCATGGAAACTGCCGCCGAGCAATTCGGCCCGTCGGTGGTGGGGGTGATTTTGACCGGAATGGGCAGCGATGGCACGGACGGCGCACGGCGCATTAAGGCCAATGGCGGGCACATCATCGCCGAAGATGAAGCCACGAGTGTGGTGTATGGTATGCCGCGCAGCGTGGTCGAAGCCGGTTTGGCAGATGTTGTGGTTCCATTGCCCGATGTGGCGCAGACAATCGCAAAAATGGTGAGCAATGGACGCGCGTGAGTATGACTATATCAAAAAAGAAATATTGGCCACCACCGGCGTTGATCTTGATTTTTATAAAGCGCCGCAAATGCAGCGGCGGCTGGGCACATACCTAATCCGCTCCGGCCAGCCGGATTGGCGGACATTTTTCCGGAACATTAAAAACGATGATGTTGCCCGCCGTCAATTAAAAGATTATCTGACCATAAATGTATCATCATTTTTCAGGGATATCGACAAATACACATACCTGCGCGAAACTATTTTGCCCGAATTGCTGAGCGCAAAAATTGCGGTTCGGCAGCGTGGCAAATCGTTGCGCGAAATGCGTCGGGCTGGGCAACCGAACGGCGCCACCGCGCTGGCATCGGGTGGGTTGCGGGTATGGAGCGCGGGGTGTTCGCGTGGGCAAGAGCCATACTCGCTCGCCATTTTGCTGGCAGAACTGTCCGGCGCATTCACCAAACATTATATTCTCGCCAGCGACCTTGACCGCTCGGCGTTGGCAATTGCCGAGGCCGGCGGGCCATACAGCAAAGATGATGTCGGTGCGGTTTCGGATATTCTGCTGAAACGATATTTCGATGAACGGAACGGCAAATATTTTGTGAAAGATTCACTGCGGCAAAAAATTACTTTCAGACAGCACAACATGCTCACCGATTCGTTCGAAACTGAATTCGACTTGATTGTGTGCCGGAATGTGGTGATTTATTTTACCGCAGAGGTGAAAGAT
>JANTHQ010000139.1 GCA_024762375.1 Anaerolineaceae bacterium | reverse complement strand
ATTCCGGAGGCGCCGCAGGGCGGCAGCAGCGACCTGCACATGCGCGTCGGCGAGCACATTGCGGAATTGATTCCCGATGGGGCAACCCTGCAAATGGGCATCGGCAGTATCCCCGATGCCGTGCTGAAAAACTTGGGCAACCACCGCGATTTGGGCATTCACACCGAGTTGTTTTCAGATGGGGTGATTGATATGTTTGAAGCGGGGGTGATTACCTGCGCCCGGAAAACATTCCATCCGGGAAAAATTGTTGCGGGGTTTCTGTTCGGTTCAAAACGATTGTATGATTTCATCCACAACAATCCCATCATCGAAATGCACCCGACAGATTATGTGAACGACCCGTACAATATCGCCCAAAACGAAAAAATGGTGGCTATCAATTCTGCCATTCAAATTGATTTGACGGGGCAAGTGTGTGCTGATTCCATCGGCACTACATTTTACAGCGGTGTCGGCGGGCAGGTGGATTTCATCCGCGGTGCGGCGCGCTCAAAAGGAGGCGTGCCCATCATCGCTTTTTTATCCACCGCCAAAAACGATTCCATCAGCCGCATTGTGCCCACCCTCACGGAAGGTGCGGGCGTGGTGACCACCCGCAACGATGTGCATTTTGTGGTGACCGAATATGGCGTGGCAAATCTATATGGAAAAACCGTTCGCCAGCGGGCACAGTCGCTCATCAATATTGCCCATCCGAAATTTAAAGACGAACTGGCGCACGCCGCGCATAAATTGGGGTATATTTAATCGGGAGGAAACATGGTCAAAGTTGCAGATGTGATGACGAAAAATCCAGAGACAATTTCGCCGGATGAACCATTGCGGGCAGCGATGGAAAAGATGCAATCGGGAAAATTTCGGCGGTTGCCGGTGGTGCAGGATGGCGCGCTGGTGGGAATTATCAGCGATAGAGATTTACGGCGGGCAACCAACTCGCCGCTGGTGCTGCACGAGCGCTGGTACGATGATATGCTGCTCGACCATATTTCGGTGCTGGGAGCGATGACGCCCATTCCCATCACCGTGGCGGCCGATGCGCCGCTGCTGGATGCTGTACGATTGATGCGCGACCATAAAATCGGCGGGCTGCCCGTCCTTTCCGGCGAGACATTGGTGGGCATCATTACCGAAACCGATGCACTGAATTATTTGATCCATTTGCTGGAAACGCAGCCAAACTTGGCGTGAAAAATCGTGGCGGCAGCGTGAATTGATTTGTACAGCGGGCGGGGAAAACGCCCTTCGATACGCAGTTCGCAGTGCGAACCGCTACTCAGGATGTGTTTTCCCCGCCGATGTCATCCTGAGTAGCCCACAGGGCGTATCGAAGGGTGATATCGGCGGTTTGACCCTGTTACAGTTTATGAACCGCGCCGCCCTTTCATTGTGACGGTGACGTGCGTGCCTTTATTGGGGATGCTCTGGATTTCCATACGCGCCCCAACCTGAAATGCCCGCGAACGCATATTCGCCAGCCCGCGGTGTCCCGGTTTGACGGTGGAGGGCATCACAAACCCGATGCCGTCATCGGACACTTTCAGCTTGACCACACCATTGGCACGGGTCAGCCGCACCGAAATGTGCGATGGATGCGCATGCCGCACAGCGTTCGACAGGGCTTCGTGGCAAATGTGGAACAAGTGCGTGGCCTGTTCCGAGCTGATATGCTCGCACACATCCGGCTCGATATCGGCATCGATGGGGATATTGGTGTTGGCGCGAACTTCGCTGATGAGTCCCATCAATCGGTTGACCAGCCCGTCATCTTTGATGGCTTGGGGCCGTAAATCAAAAATATATGTGCGAATATCTTCAATCACACTGGCCAAACTATTCAGTGTCAGGTCAATTTGCTGGCGGGCAACAGCATATTCCGGCGGAATATCTGCTTTTGCTTGATCCAGCATCAGCCCCACCGCATAAATCGATTGAATAATGCCATCGTGTAAATCTTGAGCAAATCGCTCCCGCTCTTCCAAAATAGCCAGCCGCTGAGTCTGCTCGTATGCCTCGGCGTTTTTGATGGCGATGGCAGCATGAACGGCCAAGCGTTCCAAAATACGTTGGTCGGTAGATGAGAACGGCATACCGTTCCGTTTATCTGCCAGATATAACGCCCCGATGAGCTTCCCTTTTGCCGAGATGGGCACGCCCAGCAGCGAATGTATCGGTGGAATGTCCGCAGGCGGAACCGTCACGCCGATGACGGAGGGAATATCGTTGATGATGACGGGGCGGCCCCGGTAAAATAGCGGGCCCAGCAGTTTCCGGCCGTACGCCGATGCCTCCAGCGTTTCGGCAATTTCCGGCTCGATACCGGCGGTAACAAATCGCGAAAAATACTCATCTTCATCGTGAACGCCCAGCGCGGCAATTTCTACTTTCATCAGCGATTGGGCTGTGTTGGCAATGGTTTGCAGCACCTGTTTCAGCGATAATTCTGCGGTGATGGCGCGGGTGGCATCATCGAGCGCACGCAACTGCTCGATGAGATATTCGCGTTCGCGCTGTGCCTGCTGACGATTGGTGATGTCGCGCAGTACCACTGTAAAAAGCCGGTGCGGGCTTTCCAATTTTGAAATGGAAGCCTCGGCGGGGAAGGTGCTGCCATCTTTGCGCCGCCCCATAATTGTTTGCCGCCCGCCCATCAACCGCGAGCGTTCCGGCGCGGCGCCAAAATTTGCAACGTGCTGACGATGTTTGTTGGCGAACGCAGCCGGCATCAAAATATCCAGCGGCTTGCCGACGACCTCGTCGGCGGAATAGCCAAAAATCGCTTCTGCCCCGCTATTAAACAGGATAATCGTTTGGTTATCATCCACCGAAATGATAGCTTCGTGAACAATATTTAAAATATCAGACAAACGCGATTCGCTAATCAGCAAAGCCTCGACAATTTTATCGCGTTCGGCCGTGCTGACATCCAGACTGTGTTTCGGCAGATGGGGTGACGGGTGTCTGTTTTCTTTTTGGGTGCGTTTTGGGTCGGTCATGCCATGCCTCTTTCAAATTTTCAAAGGAAAGTATAGCATATTCAGACAGATTCTGTGAAATAGGGCATAAAATTCGGCATGGTGCAAAGGGTTTGCCCGATGGCATGTCCTCCGCTATAATTTCTTGACGTTAGCAATATGCGCGTAGAAGAATATATGGAGAAAGTGAATGTCTGAAGTTGAAGTAAATGTATTAACGCCCAAACGAACGTGGTTGCAGGTTACGGCCGACGCGGTGGGAGGTATATGGGGTTGGCGAGTTGATGTGGATCCTGCGCTGCCCAAAAAATGTGTTGTCGTCGGCGCGCCACACACCTCGAATATGGATTTGTTTGCCGGTTTTTTAATGATGCTGTCTGCACCGGTGCGATTGCATTGGTTGGGCAAAGATTCGTTGTTCCGGTTTCCTCTGGTGGGGGGTATATTGAAAGCCACCGGCGGTATTCCGGTCAATCGCCGCGAGCGCACCAATTTTGTCGAACAAATGGCAAAACGATTTGAAGAAGCGGAAAGTTTGCGATTGACGATTGCCCCGTCGGGGACCCGCAAAAAGACAGACCATTGGAAGACAGGTTTTTACCACATCGCTGTGGCGGCCAAAGTGCCACTGGCGTATGGTTATGTTGACTACGG
Source organism: Anaerolineaceae bacterium (assembly GCA_024762375.1). Classification (GTDB taxonomy): domain Bacteria; phylum Chloroflexota; class Anaerolineae; order 4572-78; family 4572-78; genus JANTHQ01. The sequence goes on along the minus strand of JANTHQ010000139.1, from coordinate 2,296 downwards.
GCGGAAAGTTGTTGGCATTAGCCGGGGGATGATGCCCACCGGCGACATCGAAGCCGATATGGAACACATTCGTGCCTTTTATGCCGATATTGAAGGAAAATTCCCGGCCAATAAAAGCGACATTCGCTTGAACCCGAAACGATAACATCCCGAAACTAAAAACTCCCGCACGGCGCGGGAGTTTTTTTGTGCAATGAGCCACCAGGGACTCGAACCCTGAACCGGCTGATTAAGAGTCAGCTGCTCTGCCAGTTGAGCTAGTGGCCCACTGACGAATATAGCACAATCGCTGCGACCGGGCAAATTTTTGCAATTTCCCGCTCCGCGAAAACTGCGCTATAATTTCGATGACCGAGGTGACGCAATGGCTGAAACGCCGTCGGCGGCAGATGCCGCCCGCTTGCTCTACCATATCAAGCAGAATATCAATGCGCCCCACCAGCCAAAACCGGGCGAAGGGCTTTCGCCGCAAATGGCACTGTTGCGCGAATGGCAGTCGGCGAGACTGTCGCGAACCCACGCCGACCTGCTTGCCAGCGATGAATTCGGTGCTGCCAGCCGCTTTTTTCTCACAGATATTTATGCCCCCCGCGATTTCACCCAGCGCGACCACGACATCGAGCGGATGCACCGGTTTATGCTGAAAATCTTGCCGGCAAAAATGCTTCGCCCGCTCACACGGGCCATCGAGCTGAACACCCTCACCCAAAATTTGGATGCCCGCTTATTGGATGCGCTGGTGAACGAGCTGGGGATGTCTGACGAAATTACCGAGGCGATGTATGCCGAAGCCTACCGCATCTGTGATAATTATGATGACCGCGTTCGGCAAATTGAAATGGTCAGCGAAATTGGCCGCGAACTGTCGCGCATCGCGCACATGCCGTTTATCGGGCCAACGGTGCGGTTGATGCACAAACCGGCATATCAAGCGGGATGGAACGAGTTGCAGGATTTTCTGGAACACGGATTATCGGCGTTCAAACGGATGAGACACACCGAACAGTTTTTGGACACCATCGCCAGTCGCGAACGGTTGATTTTAGACCGAATTTACGCCCGCCATCCGCATCCGTTTGATATTTAAACTCACCTTACGCAGTTTGAGATTTGATAAAATCAAAAATGACAAAATTTTGAGTGAAAACTATATATTTTCGGTTTCCCCCATCCCCCCTGTATCCCCCCTTCCCCAACGGGGAAGGGGGTTAGGGGGAGGGGGTAAAATTTCGCACACCGGAATGTTAATCCGTATCAAAGTTCAAACTGTGTAACACCAGTTAAACTCAAACCTCCACTGCCTCGGCAGTGTATTTCCGCAGCGAAGGATATTTCCACGCCACCCACGCCGTTAAAAGCACGGTGGCAATCCCCCCGGTGACGATGGCGAAGGGTACGCCCAGCGCGGCGGCAACCACGCCCGCTTCCAGTTCGCCCAGTTGCGGCCCGCCCATAAAAAATACCATATTGACGCTGGTCATCCGCCCGCGCAATTTGTCCGGGGTGAGCAACTGCCGCAGTGTGCCGCGAATCACCGTTGAAACCGTATCACCCGCGCCGGTCAGCGCGAAAAGAATGTATGACAGCGCCACCCATTCCGACAGCCCGAACAGCGCGGTTGCCAGCCCGTAAACCGCCACACTTGCCAGCAAAACCGTTCCCTGCCGCCGAATATCTTTGCGGTACGCCACCACTGCGCCCGCCAGAACCGCGCCGACCGGTTGCGCCGTGGCGAGCAGCCCATACCCCTGCACGCCCATGCCCAAAATATCGGTGGCAACAATCGGCAACATCGTCCGCGCCGATGAGAAAAACGTGGCGAAAAAATCGAGCAGCATGGTACTCCAAATAAGCGGCGTGCGGCGGGTAAAGCGCACCCCTTCTTTCAGCGCATCCCAACCGAGCCCGCCCCGTCCGGTGGTTTCCTGCCCGCGATAATCCATCAGCGCCAGCGCCACAATTACCCCGCCGAAAGACACCGCATCCACCGCATACACCCAGCCCGTGCCGATGGCTGCAATCATCAACCCCGCCAGCCCCGGCCCGATGATGGTTCCGGTGTACCACAGCAGGGTGTTCAGGCTGACGGCATTCGTCAAATGTTTGCGGGGAACGAGATGAGGAACCAGCGATTGCCGCGCCGGTTCGTCGAAGGCGGTGATGGCCGCCGCACCCGCGCTGATGGCATAAATGGCCGCCACCGAAACCGTATCGGTGAAGGTGAGAATCGCCAGCGCCAGCGACAGCAACGCCGCCAGCGATTGCGTCACCAGCATCAATTTTCGCCGGTCGAGCG
>JANTHQ010000138.1 GCA_024762375.1 Anaerolineaceae bacterium | reverse complement strand
CGCTCACAGAAACCGCAGGCGCACCGGCCTGCGGTTTTTTTATTGCGTGGAATTTCTCCGCCCCGACCGCAGGCCCACCGTCTGCGGTTTTTTTGTGTCAGCAATTAGTGGTCAGTTTTCAGTTATTAGTTTTCATCTTTTCACGGTTCACTCATCACGTATCACGAAAAAGGTTTTACCATGATAAAATCAAAATTCTACCCTGATCTGAATATCAAAGAAACCACATCCGCCAACCGGATTGTGGGCTTGTGGCGCATGATGCGCGGTTTCCGGCTCACGTATATGGGCGGGGTGGCGGCGTTAGCTGTGGCGGCACTGGCGAAAACGCTGACGTATCTGCTGCTGCGAAATTTCGCCGATACCGCGCTGCAGAACACAGAAGGCTCGACACCGATTTACTATTACGCGCTCGGGTTTTTGGGGCTGGCGCTGTTTGAGGCTGGTTTCACCTTTTTCAGCGGCCAGCTCGCCGCCCGTTCCGCCGAAGGGATTACCCTGCGGCTGCGAAATTTCCTGTTCGACCATATGCAGCGGCTGTCGTTCAAATATCACGACCACATGCAGACCGGCGAACTGATTCAGCGCGTGACATCCGATGTGGATGCGGTACGCCGCTTTTTCGCCGACCAGGGGACGCAGGTCGGGCGCATTCTGATGCTCTTTCTCATCAATTTCGCTGCGCTGCTGACGCTGAATGTGCGGCTGGCACTGCTGTCGGTGGTGTTTATCCCCGTGATTGTTGCGATTTCAATTTGGTTTTTCCAAAAGATTGCGGCGGCATACGATGCCTACCAGAATCAAGATGGGTTGCTGTCCGCCACATTGCAGGAAAATTTATCGGGGGTGCGGGTGGTGAAAGCTTTTGCCCGCCAGCCGTTTGAGGTGCAGAAATTCGAGGAAGTCAACCACAAAAAGTTCGTGCTGGGGCGAAAACTGCTGATGATGCACGCACTTTACTGGCCTTCATCCGATATTGTGTGCAGTGCGCAAATGCTCATCAGTTTTTATCTGGGCGCGCAGGCCGCCATCGCCGGAGAAATTTCGGTGGGGACGTATCTGGCGTTTTCCAACCTGATTATCTGGATTATTTGGCCGATTCGGAATTTGGGGCGGCTGATTGCCCAGGGTTCGACCGGGTTGGTTTCGTACAAACGGGTGGCGGAATTAATTGATGAAACGCAGGAAGCGGTGGCACAAGGCCGCCATATCGAAAAAAGCGGCCTGCGCGGCGAAATCGTATTCGACCATGTGTCGTTTGAATACGACCCCGAAGCGGCAGTGCTGCACGACATCACATTCACCGCCCGCCCCGGCGAAATCATCGCGCTGATGGGGCCGACGGGCTCCGGCAAAACGTCGCTGGTCAATCTGCTGCCGCGATTTTACGATTATACGAGCGGTAGTCTGCGGCTCGACGGGGTGGAGTTGAATTCATACGCCCCGCACGCCCTGCGCGAGCATATCGGCATTGTGGAACAGGAACCGTTTTTGTTCAGCCGCTCTATCCGCGAAAATATTGCGTATGGTGTGCGCCGCAAAGTGACGCAGGCCGAAGTGGAAGAAGCCGCCCGCGCCGCCGCCATTCATGATGTGATTGAAACCTTCCCCGAAGGCTACAACACGGTGGTCGGCGAAAAAGGGGTGACGCTCTCCGGCGGGCAGAAACAGCGCATTGCCATCGCCCGCACGCTGCTGAAAGATCCGCGCATTCTGATTTTGGACGATTCCACGTCATCCGTGGACACCGAAACCGAAGTGCAGATTCAAGCCGCGCTCAACCGGCTGATGGCGGGACGCACCACATTCATCATCGCCCACCGCGTGCAAACGGTCATGCGCGCCGACAAAATCATTGTGCTGGAAGACGGCCGTATCGCCCAGATGGGCACACACGCCGACCTGCTGGCGCAACCGGGACTGTATCGGGAAATTTACGAGATTCAGTCGCAGGTGGAAGAGGAAATGGAAGTTGTTTAATATCATACCCCCTCCCGTCTCCTGCGGAGACACCCTCCCCCTTTGAGGGGGAGGGATGGGGAGAGGGTTTCAAAGGAAACACTCATGTCAGATTTTTACTTTGAAGAAGAAGAATTCAATACCCAATTCAACGGCGCAACCCTGAAGCGCATTTTCGGGCTGGTGAAGCCGCATTGGCGCTGGGTGCTCGGATTTGTGCTGCTCATCGGGGTGGTCGCCGTGCTCGATTCGGTGTTCACGTTCATCAGCAAACTCATCATCGATGAAGGCATTGTCGCCAAAGACCCGGCACGGCTGAAAGAACTGATTTACCTGTACGGTGGATTGGTCGTCATCCAATCGGCGGGCGTGTTCGGGTTTATCTATCTAACCGGCATTCTCGGCGAGCGCGTGCGCTATGAGTTGCGGCGCAATCTGTTCAACCATTTGCAGGAATTGTCGTTCAGTTATTTCGACAAAACGCCCGTCGGGTGGATCATGTCGCGCGTCACCTCCGACACTGAACGCATTGCAGAACTGGTCACATGGGGCACGCTCGACGTGACATGGGCTATTCTGAACCTCATCACCGCCGTGACATTCATGACCATCATCAACTGGAAACTGGCGCTGATGGTGTTCCTGATTATCCCCGTGCTGGTATTCATCGCCACCGAGTTCAAAAAGCGAATCATCGTGCAGTACCGCCGCGTGCGGAAACTGAATTCCAAACTGACCGGCACATACAACGAAAATATTACCGGTGTGCGCGTGGTGAAAGCGCTGGTGCGCGAAGACCGCAACCTGCAAGAATTCGACAATCTCGCCAGCGATTTGTACCGCGCGGCATACCGGGCGGCGTGGCTGTCGGCGCTGTTTTTGCCCGCCGTGCAGATTGTGGCGGCGCTGGCGCTCGGTGCGGTCATCTGGTACGGCGGCATTCAGGCGCAACTCGGCGCAATGACCATCGGCGGCATTCAGGCGTTCATTTCATACCTGACGTTTATGATGTTTCCCATTCAAGATATGGCGCGGGTGTTCGCCAGCATGCAGCAGGCCATCGCCTCGGCGGAACGGGTTTTCTCGCTGGCCGACGCGGAACCGGACATTGTGGACCGCCCCGGCGCAACCGACCCCGGCACCATTCGCGGCGAAATTCGATTCGAAAATGTGGATTTCCGCTATACCGAAGAGGGCAATCCGGTGCTGAAAAACTTCAACCTGACCATCAACCCCGGCGAAACCATTGCGCTGGTGGGGCCAACGGGCGCGGGAAAATCGACCATCGTCAACCTGCTGTGCCGATTTTACGAACCGTCCGGCGGCGCAGTGCGCGTCAACGGCACAGATTACACCACCCTGCGGCTCGACGCGATTCAATCGCGCATCGGCATGGTGCTGCAAACGCCGCACCTGTTCACCGGAACCATCCGCGAAAATATTCGCTACGGGCGGCTGAACGCCACCGACGCCGAGGTGGAAGAAGCGGCAAAACTCGCGCACGCGCACGATTTCATCATCACGCTGGAAAACGGGTACGACACCGATGTGGGCGAAGGCGGCAATTTGCTGTCGGTGGGGCAGAAACAATTGGTCAGTTTGGCGCGGGCAATTCTGGCGCAGCCGGAATGGTTCATCATGGACGAGGCGACCAGTTCGATTGACACCGTGACTGAATCACTCATTCAAAAAGGCATGGAACGGCTGATGGAAAATCGCACCAGCGTCATCATCGCCCACCGGCTGTCCACCATCAAACGCGCCGACCGCATTTTGGTCATCGAAAACGGCGGCATTTCCGAAATCGGTTCGCACGCCGAACTCATGCGCCAGCGCGGACATTATTACAACCTGTATACCAACCAATTCCGGCAGGAAAAAGAACGGATGGCGTTGGGATAGATTGGGGATTTGAGATTGGAGATTGGTTATTCGCTGACGGCTGACGGCCGAACGCTTACCAATCTCCTCTCAATCTATCCCGTCCTCTTCTTCTCCGCGCAATAAATTCACCCGCTCCGATTGGCTCATGGTGGCGGTTGTGCCCACCACTGACGCGTAAAATGTCTCATCATACGTGCGAGTTTGCACCACCACCGGCATCGGCACGGCGTGCCCCATAATGAGCGCTTGCTGTTTGGTATCGAGCCGCGCCAGCACTTCGCGCAGGCTTTCCGCGCCGGAAACGCCCGAAAGCACCGCGCGGATGTCGCGGTCGTTGTCCAGCAGCGCCGTCACCCGCGTGCCGATTTGGCTCATCACTTCTTCATCAATGCCGGAGGGGCGCTGGTCAACCACCAGCAGGGTCACATTATATTTGCGCAATTCGCGGGCAATAATGCCGAAAATCGTCTGCTGGGCTATTTGCGGGTCGAGGAATTTGTGCGCCTCTTCGATGACAATCATCAGGGGCGGCGGCTCATCGGCTTTATTGCCGAGCGCGCGTTCAACTCGATCCACATACATTTTGTGAATGCGCCGCGTCAAATAGTTTGCCACCAAAATATACGCTTCCAGCGCGTTGCCATAGCGCCCAAATTCCAGCACCACTGTTTTTTCGTTTTCCAGATAGCTGATGATTTCTGCCGCACTGTCTTTTTGGATGGTGTCCTGAATGAAATCGAACCGCGCCAATTTTTCCAACCGGCGACTCAGTGCGGCAACACTCGCTTTGGCAACGCTGGTATTTTCTGCCAATTCATCAAAATCTTCTTTTTCCGCTTCCAGCAGCGTTTTTATCCAACCCTTTCCCCAGAATCGCCGTAAAGAATATGCCGCGCCAATCATCTGGTCAGATAATCCCAGCGTGATTTTCAACATTTCCAAATCTTCCGGCAGAATATCTTCCCAGCCCATGGTGACCACAAAATCGGGCTGAACATTCCGGCGGCGGGAACTGCCTTCATCCAGCGTGAAAATGGCAACCTGATTCGGAAAGAGTTGACGCAATCCTTTCACGGCGGTGCGCCCTTCCGACTGAATTTGCCAGCCGTAATCGTTGTGCATGTCAAAAATTAGGCTGACGGCGGCGTTCTTTTTTATCATCCCCGCCAGCAGCATGCGGGTGAGAAAAGATTTTCCCGTGCCGCTTTTGCCAAACACGCCGACACTCCGCTCTGCCATACGCTGCAAATCCACGTTGATTTGGATGTTTTCCATATCCAGCGGCTCGCCGATGAAAAAATGGGTGTCGTCCTCCGGCCCAAAAACGATGTTCATATCTTCTTCGGTGGCGGCGCGGACGGGCGAAAAATGCCCCGGAACGGTTTTCACGGGGCGCGGCTCGGCGGCGGAATCATCCAGCACCAGCAGCGGACTGACGTGCAAAATGCCATAAACCGCCGTGCTGAGATAGACCTCGCGCACGAAGGGGTCGCTGGTGTCCGGCGGCATCATCTGCACATCGCGGTTGGTCACGCCGAGTTCCACATCGCCAATCATGCCGAAGAAGCGGCTCTTTTCGCCCTGAATGACTACATATCGCCCAACGGCCATGTCTTCCACCGGCGCATCGGCATCGAGCCGCACAGTCAGCCCCGCTCGCAGCGAGCCACCGACCACCACCCCGTATCGGCGGGTGGCGGGTTGATTTTTTTTGAACAGAAGGTCAAATTCGTCTGTAGCCATTGGTCAGTTGTCCTTTGTCATTGGTCATTCGCAGATTCGCCCATTCGTGGTATAATTTTCGGGCAACTTCTTCGCGGAGGCTTTTATGGAACTCACCCAATCATATTTTGAAAACCTGCTATCGCAAGCCATTCTTTTTCTGCCGAAACTGGTTGTGGCGCTGGTGGTGTTCATTTTGGCGCTGTATGTCGCCAAACTTGCAGAAAAAACGGTCGCCCGCGCGTTGAAATTGCGAGAAATTGACCCGGAACTGGCATTGCTGATGAGCCGCAGCGCGCGATGGACAACGGTAATTTTCGGCACGATTGTGGCGCTGCAACAGGTGAATTTTGATGTGAGCA
>JANTHQ010000137.1 GCA_024762375.1 Anaerolineaceae bacterium | reverse complement strand
TCATTATTCACTGTCCAGCGCCTCGCCTTTGGTGACACGGCTGAGCAGCACCGCCGCCAACGCCAGTGCCAACGCCGCCGCCCAAAACATCGAGCGGTAGCCGAACCAGTCCACCGTTTGCCCAATGGCTATCGGCCCCACAATTGCCGCCGACATGGACGCGAAATAGTACAATCCGGTGTATGTGCCGAGTTTGGTCTGCGGCACACTGTCCACCACCATCGGCAGGCTGTTGATATTGACCAGTGCCCACGATGCACCGACCATCACCAGTGCGACCGTCACGCTGGAAACATTATGGGTAAATGCGATGAGCAGCACCGCCAGCACAAATCCGCTCAAGCCGGCGATGATGGTGCGCTTCCGCCCGATTTTTCCCGCCAGATACCCCGCCGGCACAGCAAAAAGGATGAACACCCCCCCGGCGATGGTGAACAACTGCGATGCCCGTCCTGCAGTCACATTCAGCACGGTGGTGGCATACGATGTGAAAAAAGTTTCCAGCGCATTGTATGCCACAAACCATGCGAAAATTGCCAGCAGCAAAAACAGCACACTGCGGTCATCATCGTGCCACACTTCTTTCAAATTGTCCAGCAGGCGGTTATGTTTCTCTGCCGGGTCTTCCGGCGGCGCGTCCGGCTCTTTAATGGCAAAAACCACAATCGCCGATGAGATGAGCACCACTGCCCCACCGACAATAAACGGCATGGCAATATCGATATCGAACAGCATCCCGCCGGCAAACAAACCGATGACCACCCCGATACCGCCCATCAAATTGATGATACCGTTTGCCTGACTGCGGAATTTCGACGGTACAATATCGGGCATCAACGCGATGGCAGGCGTGCGATAGATTGCCGCCGCCAGCAGTGTCAGCCCCAATGCCAAAATCAGCAGGGCGAAAGGCACTTTCAACTGCGAAAGTTGTCCGCTCAATTCAACCGGCACCAGTTTGACCATATACGGAATAGCGATGAACCCCGCCACCGACAGCGGCGCGCCCACTATAATGAACGGCATTCGCCGCCCCCAGCGAGTGCGGGTGCGGTCGCTTTTCATGCCAATCCAAGGCTGGATGAACACCGCCGCGATATTGTCCAGCGACATGATGAAACCCGTCACCACCGCAGACAACCCAAACCCGCCAAAGGTTACAGTCGATGTGGCATTGAATTTGTCGCTGCCGGCTTGTAAAAATAATGGCACATAGGCGTTATACACCGCCCACAGCAGCGAAATCCCCAAAAATCCGAAACCGAGCACAAACACTTTACCGTAATTTAATTTTTTCATGCTGTGTCCTTTTGCAGCGATTTCACACGCCATATCCGGCGCGGTCGAGTTCCCACGGATAGATGATCCAATCTTCTGTGATAGCGGTGTAAAAATCGGGTGCGTCATCGGGGAAAATGGAACGGTGCGGTTTATAGTGCATCACAAACGTGGTTGCCGTGCCCCCGGCCTGCTCTACCCGCTCTTTCACCGAGGTCACTTCTCGCCCGCGGTCCCACAAGTCATCCACAATCAGCACATGGTCGCCGTGCAGCAAACTATCAATCGGAAACTGCATAAATACCGGCCATTCCATGTTGCCTTCATCATCGGAATAAAAATCCACACTGGCGATGAGCACTTTGACGATGCCGAGTTTCTCGGCAATCAACCCGCCGGGAATGATGCCCCCGCGCGTAATTGCCAACAGCGAATCAAAGTGGTGGCCTTTCAAATCGGGTATAACCGCGTTAATGAGTTGCTCAACTGCTTCCCACGAAAGATATACTTTTTCCATTTAAACTGTCCTTTACCTGCAACAAACACTACTGACCCCAACTCAACATTTCTGCCGTGCGATAATTTTCGGGCAACTTTGCGCGAAATCCCAAAAATAGTCGGTGGGTTTTCACGGGTTATAGAGAATATTATATAACAAACCGAAGCAGAAATCTATTTCAATCACAGCGAAACGCATAAGGTACTTCGGTACTATTGCTTGCTGTCTGCCATCGTGTTACAGTTAAAACCGATACACGAAATCTATGCAGGAATGAAATCAATGATGCAACCCACTGACCGCCCCCGCAAAACTGTCAACCTCGATCAATTCATTTTCATTGAACGATATGCCCCTACCCTCATAAAATGGGATATTCTCGCTTTTTTTGGCACCCATCCCGATGCGCAGCTCTCTGCTTTAGACCTTTCTCAGCAACTGAACCGCAATTATCAAGTTGTGCGCCGAAACGTTGGCGATTTGGCGCTATTGGGTGTTCTGGATGTGACTGACGCCACACCTCACCCCGTTTACCGGCTAACCCAACAGAACCCCCGCCTGCGCGAATTGGTTCAACATACCGTGGCCAGTGCCCCTTCGCCGTATGCTGCATCCAGATGGTAACCGAACGATATTTCTTCCACAAACCTATCGTTATGTCAACTTTTCTTTTTGAAATGATTGTGCTAAAATATGAGACACTGTGGCATAATTGTCACGCAATTCAAAATAGGACACAATCATGGACATTATTTGGCATGGACACGCTTGCTTCGAGATAAAATCCTCGGACACAACGATTTTGACTGACCCATTCAGCGAACAATTGGGTATCCCCTTTCCTTCGCCCATCGAAGCCGACATCGTCACCGTTAGCCACGACCACCCGCATCACAATGCGGTTCAGCGCGTTGATGGCACATTCAAACTGGTCAATCGCCCCGGCGAATACGAGATAAAACGAGCCTTTATCGTTGGTACAGCGTTATATCCACCGGCAGCCACAGCACAAAAAATGACGGACCCGCGCAATATCGTTTTCTTTTTCGAACTTGACGATATTACCGTGTGCCACATGGGTGACATTCGCCATGTGCCGACCCAACGCCAGCTCGAATCGTTTGAGAACGTCGATATCTTGCTTTTGCCCGTGGGAAACGGAAAAAGCCTGACAGCGGCACAAGCATCGGAGGCCATTAGTTTGATTGAACCCTCCATCGTCATCCCGATGCATTATGCGTTACCCGGTATCACCATCGATTTGGAACCGCTGGAGAAATTTACCAAAGAAATGGGGCTACCACACATCGAACCGATACCAAAATTGCGGTTGAGTCGCAGTAATTTACCCGACGAAACACAAACCATCATTTTGACACCTCAAATTTAAAGCAAAGGGGGGTATAGCCGTGACCGAACAACTACCAACACCCGACCCCGCTGAAAACGCGCCGCTGGCCACCGGCTGGCGAATTGCCATTGGCGGCATCGCGGTAATTATTGTCGCGGTGATGGGTTGGCAACTGTGGGGAAATCAAACACCGGCTGCGCCGACCACCCCGCCTGCCCCCACTTCGGCGGCCACAAGCGAGGCTTCCACCGTCGCAACCAGCGTCAACCCCACTGTCGCCAGCCAAGAATCGCCGGAAGCACTGTTTAAGTTGGGAAACGACTATTACAAAGCCGGGCAGCTAGACCAAGCGGTTGCCGCATTCAAAAAAGCCATCGAATTGAAATCGGATTATGTGGCAGCCTATGCCAACTTGGGGGCAGTGTACTACACACAGCAAAATTTATCGCTTGCGGAAGAAACATACCGGCAAGCCATAAAACTTTCGCCCGACGACGGTGATTTGCTGTACAACTTGAGTGCCATCTACATCCAAGAGGCCCTTGCCAGCAACCCACCCGACCAAGAAAAACTTTCGCTGGCGGCAACACAAATCGACAAAGCCATATCATTGGACCCAACACTGGCCGCACCATATTACGGACGTGGCGTGATAAAAAGTTACACCGGTGATGTTGCCGGTGCAATCAAAGACTTCGAAAAATTTTTAGAATTGGACGACGGGTCTGACCCGAAAGCCACAAGTAACGCAACCACACTTTTAAAACAACTTCGACAGAATTCGGGGCAATAAGATTTATGCAAGAAATAGCAGACGGCGTATTTGTAAAATTTGATTATGAAGGTGCAAATTGCGGGCTTGTTTTAACTGATGCCGGCGCAATCGTTATCGACACCCCCATCATCCCGGAACAAGCAAAAGACTGGGCGGCACAAGTAGCCCAAATAACCGACCATGTTTTGTACGTTTTCAACACCGACCACCACCGGGCACACATTTTGGGCAACCAGTATTTCGACGCGCCGGTTTTGGCGCACGAGTACGCCTGGCAAGAAATGGCCGGTTACAAAGACACGTTTATCGAGCGCACTCAAAATTTGTACAAGAAACAACCCGATATTCAAGAACAATTCAATGAAACATACATCGTAAAACCTGAACTAACCTTTACCGGCCACCTGACAATGGAAAAAGGGGGACGGCCCCTGCACTTTATTTACCTCGGCGGGCACACCCCCGCCACCAGCGGTTTGTACATTCCCGATGTGAATATTTTATTTGCCGGTGATTTGGTGGTGGTTGACGAACATCCTGCACTGGGGCAGTGCAACAGCAAAGAATGGTTGGAACAGCTTGAATGGCTACAGCATCAAGAATTGAATGCCATTGTACCGGGGCATGGCCCGCTCTGTAACGTTGAAGCCATCGAACCGATGCGCTGCTATATCCGCACCATGCGTGCCCGGGTTCGCAGCCAATACAAACAGGGCCGCACCAAAGCCGAATCGGCAGTGGTCATCAGCCAGATGCTCGATATGTTCCCCTACCCACCCGGCAGAAAATCATTCATCGAAAAACGCATCCGTGCGGGTGTCAGTCGCATATATGATGAAATGAAACTCTTTTACGGCGCGGCTCCGGCAAAAGGCCATGCCGCCAAACAACCGCCACGTTTTAAGCGGGTTGAAAGTTTGAAACTGTAATTTGCCAAAAAGGGGCGGTGTGCTATAATTTTGCTTGCTTTTGAGGCGACGGGATGTGGCGCAGTCCGGTAGCGCGCTTCGTTCGGGACGAAGAGGCCCCCGGTTCAAATCCGGGCATCCCGACCTCCATCTGAATAATGTCGGGGCGTGGCGCAGTCCGGTAGCGCGCTTCAATGGGGTTGAAGAGGTCGTTGGTTCGAATCCAATCGCCCCGACTATCATTCGCCCTTGTAGCTCAGCAGGTAGAGCACTTCCTTGGTAAGGAAGAGGTCACCGGTTCAAGTCCGGTCGAGGGCTTATCTTTTTGCAAAAAAAATCTCACCATTTCTGGTGAGATTTTTTATTTTGGCTGTAAATAATGCTTTTCCGGAAGTGTCCGCAGCCGTTGTGCCGCCTGTTCTGCAGTGATGTCACGCTGCGGTTCGCCGAGCATTTCGTACCCCACCATGAACTTTTTCACGGTGGCAGAACGCAGCAGCGGCGGGTAAAAATGGGCGTGCAACTGCCAGTGCCGATTGTCTGCGGCCAGTGCATCGCCGGTGGGCGCACCGTGCCACCCCATCGAATACGGGAATGATGTTTCAAACAGATTATCATACCGCACCAACAGCCGTTTGAGCACATCCGCCAGCGAATCGCGTTCCGCATCCGTCAAATCGGGCAGACGGAGCACATGGCGGCGCGGCAGCAATAGCGTTTCAAAGGGCCACACCGCCCAAAACGGCACCACCACCAGCCAGTGGTCATTTTGAACCACCACCCGCTCGTCCGCCGAAAGTTCACGCGCGGCATAATCCATCAGCAGTGGCGATCCGTGCGCCCGAAAATATTCGCGCTGACTGGCATCTTCTGCCGCCGGTTCATTCGGCAGAGCATCCAGCGCCCACACCTGCCCATGCGGATGCGGGTTGGAACTGCCCATCATTTCCCCGCGGTTTTCGAACAACTGCACCCAGCGATATTCCGCGCCCAATTCTTCGATTTGTGCCGCCCACACATCCACCACCCGCCGAATACCGTCAACGGGCATCCGCGCCAGCGTTAAATCGTGCCGGGGCGAAAAACAGATGACGCGACACGTGCCGCGCACTGACTGCTGGCGAAAAATCGGCGACGCCGCAGGCT
>JANTHQ010000136.1 GCA_024762375.1 Anaerolineaceae bacterium | reverse complement strand
GCCCGACCATCCGCAATTGCCCAAAGCCAGACGCTGGGCCGCTGAAAAATGGCCGCCGGAATCGAAACCCCTCGCGCCGAAAACGCCGACTGCCAGCGCCGCAAAACCATCGCACACCGCAAAAAACCGCCGTCCGCTGCGCTGGGCGCTGCTGGGCGCAATTTTGAGCGTGTTTCTGGTAACCATTGGCATTATCTTTTGGCGTGGTTTTTCGCCGGATGCCATGGCGGCATTCACACCCCAACCGGTTGCCACAGCCACGCTTTCGCCGGCCGCGCAATGGACGCAAATGGAAAATCGGCTAAATGTTGCCAAAGCCGAAAACGACCGAAACGCCATCATCGAAACACTCACCGAGATGCACCAATTCGCCCCCGAAAATAGCGATATTGCCACCGAGCTGGCGCAAGTTTATTTCGATGAAGGAATAGTTTTACGCAACGGCGGCAATTTTGCCGATGCAGAAACTGCCTTTGCCAAAGCCGCGGACGTTTTCCCGGCGATGGATGCGGCAAAAACCGAAATGACGCTTGCCCAACACTATCAAACCGGTGCAAAACTGTATCAAACGGCTGCATGGAAAGATGCCGCCGCAGAATTTGAAACGATTTATGCCGAAAATCCGGATTATCCGTATGTGGATGAAATATTGTACAGCACCTATTTCAATCTGGGGTTGATGTACGCCCATCAGAATGAATTGGAATCCGCATTGACCGCATATCAGCGTGCGGCAGAAGTGCTCCCCTCCGCAACCGAAGCCGCCACCAAAGCGGATGAAGTCTACCTGCAATTGCACCCGCCCACGCCAACACCGACGCCAACACCGCTCCCCACCGCTACCCCCATGCCAATTCCGCCGACAGCCACCGCCGTGCCGCCTGTCGCTGTCAGTTCCGGCTACAAAGAAATTGTGGTCGATATTTCTGAACAACGCACGTATGTTTACGAAAACGGCTCGCTGATTTACCAATTCATCGTATCCACCGGCGAACCGGGCCGCGACACCGCACCGGGACACTATAAAATATTGGATAAAATTCCGGTAGCATACGCCAGCACATGGGATTTGGATATGCCCTATTGGATGGGCATTTACTGGGCGGGGCCGCTGGAAAACGGTTTCCACGCCCTGCCAACCGTGCGCCACACCGGTTATACCTTGTGGGACGGCTATTTGGGTCAACGTGTTTCGTATGGCTGCATCATTTTGAGCATGCAAGACGCGGAAACATTGTACAACTGGGCAGATGTCGGCACGGATGTGACGATTCGGTATTAGATTCTGTTGACGTTTGCCGATTTCCCTCCTTCGATACGCCCTGTGGGCTACTCAGGGTGAGAAATCGGCGGGATAAACGACGCCCTTCGATACGCGATTTGCTCCGCAAACCGCTACTCAGGATGCGTTTATCCCGGTAAACAATGAAACATCAACACTCCCTAAATTGCCGCACCCAGCGCCGAAACTATCTCCGGCAGGGCTTTGGCAGCGGAAGATTGCACAAAAAACCCGCCGGTATCTTCGGCAAAAACGCTGAACGGATTGCGCTGAACATTCACATCCACAATCACGCCGCCAACCTGTTCCACCGATATCGCTACTTGCAGCGGCAAATTGGTCGCCCCGCTGCTGCCGACCACCACCAGCAGCGCGGTTCGGTTTGCGGCTCGCAGTGATGAATTAAAACGGTAGTGGGTTTCATCATAATATTCATCGAACCACAGCACGTGCGGGCGAGTTACGCCCCCGCAGTGCGGACAACGCAGCACCGATTCGGCGTTTTCGGGCAGCGGGTCAGTTTTTCGGGTCAACCAAAATCCATCCGGCAACGGAAAAATTTCATCCGTACATTCATCGGCACAGCGCATAAAATCAATGTTGCCGTGAATTTGGTATGTTCGTCGCAGTGAATTTCCCGCCCGCAGATGAAGGCCGTCCACATTTTGGGTTATCAGCAAAAAGCGGTCGCCGAAAGTTTTCTCCAGCGCCGCCAGCGCCAAATGCCCGGCATTCGGTTGTGCCCGGCGACACACCCCCCGCCGGTACAGATACCAGCGCCACACTTCCAGCGGTTGTTCGCCAAACATGGCAAATGTCGCCATATCTTGCGGATGATATTCCGCCGAGCCGATTGTCCAGTAGCCTTCTTTGCCGCGAAAAGTGGGAATGCCGCTTTCGGCGGAAATACCTGCGCCGGTCAGAACGGTTATCAGCCCGTCGCCGGCGGCAATTTTTGCCAGCACCGATTTCAGTTTTGTGGAGAGAAGATTCATAGTTTCACGTTTCAAGTTTCAAGATGGCGTTCGCTATTCGCAAATTCGTAAATTGCCCATTCACTATTATACCACCCCTCACTTCACCGTCAACGATAATTGAGGTACAATCTCATCACACATTTTTTCGTTTTTCCAACCGCCGGAGGTCAGCATGAAATTGAGCGAATATCCCCGCCCCCCCGCCGATAGCGGGCGCGGCATCCATTGGTCGCCCAGCCAGTATCAATGGGGTAGAAAAGATTGGCTCAAATGGCAAAAGCGTATTTTGGAATTGGGCTTCAAATGGATAAAAATCAACGTCCCCCCCGACTATAACGCCGAAGCGCTGGTAAAACGGCTGATTGACATCGAAGTGATGCCCGTTTGCCGATTCATCAGCAAAAACCCCACCCGGCTCGGCGGGGCTGTCGAAAAATCTATCGAACGGCTGATTGCGCTGGGCGCACGCTATTTTGAAACCAATAACGAACCGGATGCCGATGTGGAATGGAAAGGTTTTCGCCGCCCGCCGCACTGGGAAGAAATCGTCATCAAAAATTTGGTGTACGATGCCCACCGCATTCAATCGATGGGCGGTTTTCCGGCATTTGTAGCCTTCAATCCCGGCCCCACCGAAAGCCGCAACCCCATCGAAATATTGCTCGACCACCCCGACGGACGGCAAATCTGCGAGCAAGGATTGTGGATTTCGCTGCACAATTACGGCAAAGGCCGTCCCTTTAACTACCCCAACGACCGCGTGCGTATGTTCGGCGACCCGGTGACGGAAGAGGAATGGCTCGACCAAGGGCAGCCCGATTTTTGGACCGATGCCGAAACTATCGAATTTTGCTGGCATAATATGGCCCGCGAGCAGGTAAACCAACTCCGCGCCGTGCAGAAAAATCCGAATATTACCATCATGCAAGACAAAACGTGTTTCCGCGCGTATGAATACTGGCATCACCTGATAACCGCTGCCGGTCTTGACCCCCTGCCAATAATGATGACCGAAGGCGGCTGGGAAACGGGCGACCGGCTCGACCCGTTTTACCCCGAACCGACTGCCCGGCGCGCCTCTGAACTGAATTTGCAAATGTTCAAATTCATTCAAGGCGACGCAGATATGACCATCAACCGCCCCGACGGGTCCACCATCAGTACCCCCGTGCCCGACTATCTGTTTGCGGTAATGCCGTGGCACATCGGCGAACGCGCTTTCGGGCGCGACACTTCCGGGCAGTGGGAGCAGGGCGCATGGTTCACCCACTGGTACGACAAAAAATTCGGGCTGAATGGCGAACTGCCCATCATCAACATGTTGCGCAACCTGCCGCCCAAAACCCGCACCGATGGCCCTGTGCCGCCGGAATGGGCAAAACGACAAGCCGTGCATCCAAATGTACCGGAATGGGATAACCGGCTCATCTATTTGGGCGACGGCATCCGCGTGGAACGCGCCGTTGTTGACACGGATGCCCCCAAATGGGAAGTGATTTCCGGGTTGTGGCAAGATAAAGACGAACTGAACCCCGTGCGCCCGCTGCCGCAGGGATATATTATGGTGAAAGTGCTGGATGAAAACGAGAAACCCATCACCGGTGCAAAAGTGGTTGTAATGCGCCGCAGTGATTCCGAAACCGTGGAAGATATCATCGAAACCAAAGGCTGGCTCGATGAATTTTTGGGCAACTACCGCATGACCGCCACACTCGGCACATACAGCCTGAAAGTCATCCACCATGATTTCCCGTCAGATGTGATTCACAATCTTGGACTCGGTGGAGAATTTCCAAATTCCAACTTTGATACCACCAGTTTTCTGTTCAGCTTTAAATTGAGCGGCAAACCACCGGCAGAACCGGCAACAGAAACACCGGGAATCGAAACACCCACCGAAACGCCGTCCCCGCCGGATACGGAACCACCCACCGATACCACCGAAACGCCGCCACCGCCGGACACAGAAACACCCACCGACACAGCACCCACGCCGATTCCCACCAGCGACACGCCCCACAACGATGCCGCCGGGCTGGGGGTAAAAATTTCGCCGTACACGCCCGCCGAAATTTGCACAGTAGAATCCATCCATCACGTTACCGATGCCGACCATTTGGCTTCCGGTATGCTTTATGCCGACGTGGTTGATGAAAACGACCGGCGTGTATTCAACGCGGTTGTGCTATTGAAAAACCAAAACGGCCAGCGCTTCCGCGTGCTCATCGAAAAACCCGTTTCTGAACCGGGGGGAAATATGCCCCTGTGGCCCGGCAACACATACACCGTCACCGGTATTGAATTGAATGACCGCCAAATACCGTCAGACACCGTTTCCGGCTTGCAATCCACCATCCCCGGTCACGGCGACGGGCATTCATTCGTGGTGATATTCAAACTAAAGCGAGCCGATTCAACTTAACCATCTCACTTTACGCAGTTTGAGATTTGACAAAACCAAAAATGACAAAATTTTGGGCGAAAACCGGATACTTTCGATTTGCCCCATCCCCCCTGTGTCCCCCCTTCCCCGCGGGGGAAGGGGGCAAAATTTCGTACACGGCAATATTAATCCGTGTCAAATTTTAAACTGCGTAACATCACTTAACCATAACAAACTTGGCATAGTACCAAAATACTGGTATAATTGCAGGTATGATGGACAGAAACCGAAAACAGACTCGCGCAAAACAAATTTCATCAAAAAATAACATTGAACTGTCATCACAAACGCTGTGGACACTCATTGGGGTGAATGCACTCGTATCGCTCATCATCAGTTTGCTGGTAATACTGGTTGTTGGGCCATGGTTGTTCAACAGCCCACCGGCCACCACCCCCGCACAAAAAATCAGTGGCCCGGCCGAAGACCCCACCGCATCTGCCATTGTGGAACCCATGCCGACTGCCACTCCCACCCCGCGTGCCGAGCCGGTGGAGTATGTGGTGCAACCGGGCGACACCTTGGGCATAATCGCCGAGAAATTTGGTATCACCACCGACGAGCTGATGGCGATGAACAGCCTCACCGACCCCAATCTTATCCGGGTGGGACAAACACTGTTCATTCCGGCAGCAGGTGCGCTACCGCCAACACCCACACCCACAGCCACCGCAGCAGCTGTTGAACCGGTATCGGCCGCAACCACCGAATTCACCCTTCCTCCGGCCGATATTTCACTAACGCCCACACCGTCTCCCACCCCCATCCCCACCGCCACCGCGCCGCCGCTGGGGCAAATTTCGGTGGAAATTACCAACGTGCTGGGGTACGGCAATCTCGAAAAAGAACAAGTGCTCATTGCCAATACCGGGCCGGGTGTGCAATTGGTCGGCTGGACGCTCAGCGGTTCGGCCACAGACACATATACTTTCCCCAACATGTTTTTGTTCAATGGCGGGCAAGTAGCCATTCATACCGCCGACGGCACCGATTCATACACCGATTTGTACTGGGGACGCGACGCGCCCGCGTGGCAAAGTGGTGACACAGTCACGCTAAAAAATATCAAAGGCGAAATCATCGCTACTTACATCATTCCGTGATTTTTTAAAACCGTTCTGCTTGCCTGTTCAGCCGATTTCTGATATGCTCTAGTCAGTAACTATCAAACCTGACGGCATCTTATGATAAAATTACTGGCAACGTGGAATATCAAACCCGGACAAGAAGACGAGTATTTTGATTTTACCGTGCGTGAATTTGCACCCGGGG
>JANTHQ010000135.1 GCA_024762375.1 Anaerolineaceae bacterium | reverse complement strand
CATTTTGAAGATGGGTTTGACCGCTTCTGCCGCTTCTTGTGGAGTCCAAAGCAAGCTACGGTAATTCATATCGAAACTAACGGGAATACCGGCACGTTTTGCCCGGTAGGCTGCTTCAACGACAATCTGCCGAAGCGATGGCGATAGCGGCACCGTAAGCCCAGAAAGATGCACCAGTCGAGTATCAAGCAAATAATCCCAATCGATATCTTTAATTGTTAATTTTGTGAAACTACTGTTTTTCCGATCGTACAAAACGGAGGTGGTTCGCGGTGGGGTGGCATATTCCACATAGTAGGTGGCGATTCGTCCCGTTTCTACCCAAATTACTGCCGATAAATCAAGCCCTGCAATCCGATATTCATTGCGAATACGATGCCCGAGCGGATTATCGGGCAAACTGCTCACCCATCCACACTTCCATCCCAAACGCGAAAGCAAACTGGTAACATTTGCCTCTGTGCCAGACACAAACACATCAAACCGGGTTACTTGCTCCAGACGCGTTCCAGCCGGGACACAGTAGCGCAGTTGCCCTTCACCAATCGTAGTTACGTCAAAGCGAGCCATTAACAGTCCTCTTTCAACTGTTCCAAAGTATTCAAGGAAAATTGCGCCAGTGAATGCAACACAAGGTGAGCTTGGCCCAAAATTTCTTTATCGGGCGCGAACCGTGCATCGGGAACGGCAACCACTTTCATTCCGGCTCTTACCCCGGCCAAAATGCCGTTGGCAGAGTCTTCCAAACAAAGACATTGCTCCGGCCGGAAGCCTAATCTGCGAGCGGTTTCCAAGTAGATATCTGGGGCCGGCTTTCCATTCTCAATTTCATCGGCAGATAATATAACTCGAAATTTCCCTCTCATAGGCGTATCGTTTACAACTACGTCAATCAGTTGGCGGTGCGAGCCAGAAGCAATAGCCGTGGGAAAGTTTTGCGATGCCATTGCCACCGCTTCAATTGCGCCCGGCATATATGGAACCTTTTTTCGATAGATTGCTATCATACGATTGATAATTTCTTTTTGCACTTCCTCCGGAGAAACGCTCAAAGCCAAACGGCGAATCATATAATTGGCCCATTCATCAGAACTAACACCCATAACAGCCCGGTGATCATCTTCATTCCAAGTTTTTCCGACTTCGGCTGCCATTTGACGCCGCGCGCTGTCCCAAACCGGTTCAGAATCAATCAGCAGGCCATCCAAATCGAAGATAATTGCCTTAACAGTCATAAAATTATTACCGCAACACGCTAGGGTTAAATCATTCACTCATGTTAGGTAGTTTGAGATTTGACGGAATCAAGCATTTAAATTTTTGTCAAACCTTCAACTGCGTAACGTGGTTATTCATTAATACTGGCCTGAAAAGTGCCATATCGGTTTTGATAACGGTCGTAATTTGCCCGCACTTCCTCTTCGGGCAACACTTCCGGTTGGCCAATTTGGAGCGCCAACCAAACAGTTTTGGCTATATCTTCCACCATTACAGCCGCTTTCAGTGCTTTTTCAACATTTTTGCCAATTGTAAACACGCCGTGTTGCTTCATCAATATAGCAGGTGAATTTCCGATTGAACGCAGAATTTCTTCCCCAATCTGTTTCCCGCCAATCCTAGCATAGCCGCCGCACGGTATCGTCGTACCGAATTCGTCAGCAATAGCAGTTAGATAAACCGGGATGGGCATGTTAACGGCGGCAAAAGCAGTAGCATAATTGGAATGTGTATGCACCACGCCATTGACGTCGGTGCGATGATTGTAAATATATAGATGAGATGCTGTATCCGATGAGGGGCCTAAATCGCCTTCAACAACTTGTGCATCAGCGTCGACAATCACCATATTTTGGGGGCTAAGGTTCTCGAACTTCACGCCACTGGGTTTAATGACCACCAGGCCGGTTTCCAAGTCTCGCCCACTAACATTACCGCTTGTCCATGCAACTAAATTATTCTCAACCAATGCCATGTTTGCACGATAGACTTCTTCTCTCAGTGCTTCCAGCATCATAAATTATTCCTCCTCTGCGATAAGTCCACCTATGCGCATTTTTTCCACAACCCACTCGCGCGACTCCCGAACGATGCGCATAGAATCGGGGGAATCGTCGTTCCACATCTCTAACAATACAGGCCCTGCAAAGTTCATTTCGGCCAATTTCTTAAAGGCATCAACAAATGGAACCGTACCTTGTCCAAATGGCACGCGTCTGGGTTCGCCGGGAACGGTATCTTTTACATGCACTGCAACAATGTGACCGCGGGCTAATTCCAGTTCAGCACGAACGTCTAAACGATGCTCCGAAAGGTTGCCAATGTCCGGGTAAACTTGGAACCAAGGTGAATTGAAGGCATTCACAAAAACCATTGCTTGTGTTATAGAGTCGACATCGTTGCCATCGACATTTTCCAGCGCCAACATCACGCCTGCTTTGCTGGCCCACTCAAGCCCTGTTGCCAATCCTTCTTGGTAACGCGGCAATGAATCGGCAGTGTGAGGTTCGTAATACACATAATAACCGGCCAACTGAATCACTCGAATACCAATATCCACCGCGAAATCAACCGCTTTATGCATGATATCGAAGGCACGTTGGCGAAGGACAGGGTCAGCACTTCCCAGTGAGTACTTTCGATGACCGCTGAGACACATGGTAATAAGGGGCACACCGGTATAGGCAATAGCGGCTCGCAGATTGGCTCGCTCTTTTTGAGACCAGTCTAGACGGGCTAATCGCTCATCACTTTCATCGATTGAAATTTCCACAAAATCAAAGCCCACCTCTTTTGCTTTTGACAATCGCTCAAACCAATCAACTTTGAAAGGGAGGGCTTTTTCGTAAATGCCGATGGGGAGTTTTCGGGTCATATAACGCTCTTAAATTAAGGTATCGGGTTCCGTTTGATGTTTGATAAATCTGTGTGGCAAAATCGTGCGTTTCAAAACGGCAACTATTTATCAGGGTGCCATTTAAATTGTATCGAATGTTTGGCTTATCGTGTCCTGAAATTCTTTGGCTGCTGCTTCGGGGTTATCGGCTTTGACAATGGCCCGACCGGCGATGAAGATGTGAACCGGTATTCCTGCAAATAAAGGAATGTCTGCCGGTTTTACGCCACCGGTGACGGTTACCTTGAAACCCATTTCGGACAGTCGTTGAATTTGTTCAAAATCTTGTTGTCCCCAACTTAGTTTGCCCTGCGCCTCAAGGTCACGACTGCGCTTGAATATTACTTGCTGAACGCCCATATCGGCCCAACGCTGCGCCATTTCCCACGTCCAGCCGTCGCTCAGTTCAATTTGCATATCCTTACGGCGACTCTGTGCTTCTGCAAGAACAACCTCAAAAGAACTGGGCGCGGCGCCACTAACCACGCTAACCCAATCAGCGCCCGCATCGTAAGCCATTTTTGAAATAATGCTTCCTGCTTCTGCTATGCGAACATCTGCCAAAAGAATTTTGTCGGGGAACAAACTACGGAGTATCCGTACCGCGTGCATTCCTTCAGCCAGACACAAAATAGTCCCTGCTTCAATGATGTCAATATGGTGGTGCGCCTTTTGCAATGGCGCCAAGGCCGATGGAAGATCGTAGGTGTCCAAAGCCATTTGCAATAACGGGCGGTTCATAACGGTTATCCCTTCACCGCACCGGCGGTCATTCCCTGAATTATCTGACGGGCGGAAAAGAACGTGAGTAACATAGGTGGAATGAGAATAAGTGTCCCCATCGCCATTATTAACCCCCATTGTACGCCTGACTCTCGGATAAACAGGGTTGTTTTTACCGGTAGTGTATAAGAGTTACGCCCTGTAAGAATTAAGGCCAGTAAGAATTCGTTCCACGCAATCCGAAAGGTGAAAATTGCAGCGACTGCATAACCACTTTTTAACAGTGGGAACAGGATTTTATTAAACACTTGAAATGGGGTCGCACCATCAACGATAGCGGCTTCTTCGAGATCAACTGGAATCTGCCGAATGAATCCGATTAACAGCCACACGGTAAACGGTAAATTGAGCGCAGAATAGAACAAAATCAATCCTAACCGGCCATCAGTCAAGCCATCACTAAATAGCGGACACACCGCTTCCAGCCAATAAGAACTTGATGTGCATAAGACGGTAGAATTAATCCAACTTACATACGCGTTATTGATTCCGGAAAAAATCGACGTTCCGTTCGCCAAGCTCAGTTCCCAAGCCCCCCACAGAGCAACAATCGGCACAGTCAAAACAGCAGGTGGTACCATTCGGACAACCAACGTTGTGTTGGCCATCAGCCCGCGTCCCGGAAATTTCATTCGAGCAATAGCATAAGCTGCCCACCCCGAAACGAACAACGTGAGAACCGTTGAAGTCAAACCCACAGCCAATGAACTGAGCAAATGGCGCAAGAAATGCTCTTCTTCGATGATGTGCTGGTAGTTATGAACGGTAGGCACAAAGAACCAAACCGGTTCTCTAGACATAATCACGACTTGCTGTTTGAATGAAGTCAGCACCATTAAATACAGTGGACCGAGAATAATCAAAGCCAAAGTAATCAACATAATATAGTGAAGTACTCGAAACCACTTAATTCGGAATTTTGACGGTTTTTTCTCTATGGTGTTTGATTTACTCGCAAATGATTGCATTGGGCTAGCTCCCCTCTACCTTTGCAGGGTTGTTGTAAAGCAAAATACCCAAACTTAACACAAAGGTAATCCCAATTAAAATTACCGAAATAACCGATGCATATCCCAAATCTTGAGATTGAAAAGCCGTACGGTAAATTTTAAGCGACAATACATTGGTGCTCTGCCCGGGCCCGCCAAAAGTCATGATAAAAATCACTTCAAGCGCGCGGAATACATCGATAATGCGCATCAGCAATGTTACAATGATCAGTGGGAGCATCATCGGTAGTTTTACCCACAGCGTCATTTGTAGCCAGTTTGCTCCGTCAATAAAGGCCGCTTCCATTATTTCAGCGGGCAAGGCTTGCAAGCCAGCCAAAATGATGATAAAGATGAACGGCGTCCACTGCCAAATATCCGTGATAATTAAGGCGGGTAAGGCTAACTGCGGTTCACCCAAGAAGGAGTGACGTTCAAATCCAAAATTCTGCAAAAATGGGATCGCTTTACCGATGGCTTCGATGTAATAATTTATTACACCCGTGCGCGCATCAAGCATGTATTTCCAAATCAAGCCCACTACAACAGGCGAGACCATCAAGGGCAGGATAAATATGGTGCGAAAAACAGAGGCTCCCTTAATTGGTTTCTCGAGCGCTAGGGCAAAGGCAATCCCCAAAAGCATTTCTATGGTTGTTGTCCAAAAAGTGTAACGAAGTGTGACCCAAATTGATGTACGCACGCCTTCGTCAGCAAGCATTCGCTTATAATTGTCCAGTCCCAAAAATTGAGCCGACGTCCATGGCGTCCCCATGTCCCAACGGAAAAAACTGATATAAAACGCTTGTATAACGGGAACAATCAGACCAACAACCAAAATAATAACAGCGGGTAGAATAAAAATGGAAGGGACAATCCATCGAAGATTTTTCGATTCTTTCATGGTAAATACACCAATTTCTCACATGTTAAAAAGGCGACGAGGTTCTGGGGTTACGAACCCCGTCGCCCTTAAGTAATACAACCTATTTGGTGTAATTAGCCCAGGTGTAATAGCCGGCGCGTTTCATAACGTCTTCTATTTCACTCTTGGCAGAAGCCAGGGCTGTGTCGAGGTCGCTTTGGCCGCCAACATATTCACCAAGGTGTACGCCCATAATGGGGGCATTGATTTCGCCCCACTCCGGAATTAACGGACGCCAGTCTTCGTTGGCACACTTGAGTTGCTCAAGAATGACCGGATACTCCGGGAACTTCGCCTGCAAGTCGGGATCCATCATCGTTGACATTCGCACCGGATCGCCACCTGCTTCCACAATCTTGCGGTCGCCTTCTTTGCTCGTCATCCATTGAATGAACAGGAATGCAGCTTCTTTGTGCT
>JANTHQ010000134.1 GCA_024762375.1 Anaerolineaceae bacterium | reverse complement strand
AATCGCTCTGGAAGATTTTTATGAACACGTTTTTGAAATGCTCGACACGGTTGACAGCCAAGTGCAAGCATTTGTGCCCGAACCCGGTCGGCGGGAACGGGTGATGGCGGAAATTGCCGCGCTGGAAGAAAAATATCCCAACCCCGACGACCGCCCGCCGCTGTTCGGCGTACCTTTCGGCGTGAAAGACATTTTCCATGTGGACGGGCTGCCAACACAGGCGGGGTCGCAATTGCCCGCCGAAGAATTGACCGGCAAAGAAGCGGCGTATGTCACCCAATTTAAAAAAGCAGGCGCGATTGTGCTGGGCAAAACCGTCACCACCGAATTTGCCTATTTTGCGCCGGGACCCACCCGCAACCCCCACAATTTGGAACACACCCCCGGCGGCTCCAGCAGCGGTTCGGCGGCGGCGGTGGCGGCGGGACTCATCCCGCTGGCATCCGGCACGCAGACCATCGGCTCGGTGGTGCGGCCGGCGGCATTCTGCGGCGTGTTCGGGTTCAAACCGACATACGGACGCATCAACCCCGAAGGCGTGCTGTTCGTCTCCCGCTCGCTCGACCATGTTGGACTTTTTACGCAGGATGTGGCGGGCATGGAACTCGCGGCGTCCATCGTCTGCAAAAAATGGAAACCGAAAAAAGTTTCCGAGAAGCCGATACTCGGTGTGCCGGAGGGGCCCTATCTCAAACAAGCCGAACCGGAAGCGCTTTCCGCGTTTGAAACGCATTTGGCGAAAATGGCACTCGCCGGATACACCATCAAACGGGTTCCCGCGCTGCTCGATATCGAAACCATCGCCCACCGCCACCAGAAATTGATGGCGGCGGAAATGGCGCGCGAACACGCGGAACTCTATCCGAAATATAAAGACCTCTATCGCCCACGCACTGCCGCACTGATTGAAGAGGGGCTGGCGGTGAGTGATGACACGCTGGAAGCATACCGCAAAGCACAACTGAAATTCCGGGAAGACATTCAAGCGCAGATGAAAGCCGAAGGGATTGATTTGTGGGTCGCGCCGTCTGCGCCGGGACCCGCGCCGGAAGGCATCGGTGCGACGGGTAACCCGAAAATGAACCTGCCATGGACGCAATCGGGGCTGCCGTCGGTGAACGTGCCGGCGGGCATCGCCCCCAACGGGTTGCCGCTCGGCGTGCAACTGGTCGGGCTGTTCGGCGCGGATGAGCAGCTGCTGGCATGGTCGCACGGGGTGATGGCGGTATTTGGATAAAAAGTGTTTCAGGTTTTTCTGTTTTAGGGTCAATGTTACAAAAAGTGTATAAAACATTGAAACCTGAAACATTAAAACCTGAAACCTGAAACGGAAAATTATGGCAACTCCCTTCAAAAAAGATGTGATGTTCTACCGCTTTTCGGCGTATGGTTTTTTGAAAAACCTGCGTTTCTTCGAGCCGTTTCTGATTTTGCTTTTGCGGGATACGGGGCAATCGTTCACCCAGATTGGGTTGCTATATGCCATCCGCGATGTGGCGACCAACGTGCTGGAAATTCCCACCGGCGTTTTCGCCGATATTTTCGGGCGGCGAAAATCGATGGTGATGGCGTTTGCGGCGTACATTGTGGCGTTCATCATTTTTTACGCCTTCTCCAATTTTTACCTTTTCGCGCTGGCGATGATTTTTTTCGGCGCGGGGGAGGCGTTCCGCTCCGGCACGCACAAAGCGCTCATTCTGGAATATCTGAAACAAAACAATCTCACCCATTTGAAGGTGGATTATTACGGCTACACCCGCAGCGCGTCGCAGATGGGTTCGGCGGTGAACTCGCTCATTGCCGCGGCGATTGTGTTTTACACGGGCAATTACCGCTATATGTTTCTGGCGGCAACCATCCCGTATGTGCTCGATTTGTTCAACCTGATGACCTACCCGAAATGGCTGGACGGGGAACTGAGCCCCGACCACTCGCGGGCGAATCTATCCGCCCAAACGAAAGAGACGCTGGCGGCGTTTGGCGCAATGTTCAAACACGCCGATGCCCTGCGCGCCATCGGCAACAGTGCGGGGTTTATGGGTTTTTTCAAAAGCACCAAAGATTACCTGCAACCGATTTTGCAGGCGTATGCGCTGGCGCTGCCGCTCTTCGTCTCGCTGGATGATACCCGCCGCTCGGCGGTGCTGATTGGGGTGGTCTATTTTGTCATCTACCTG
The DNA here is from genome assembly GCA_024762375.1 of Anaerolineaceae bacterium. Lineage (GTDB taxonomy): Bacteria > Chloroflexota > Anaerolineae > 4572-78 > 4572-78 > JANTHQ01. Next base: position 3,868 of record JANTHQ010000134.1, on the reverse strand, counting down.
CTGACCAGTTACGCCTCGCGGAATGCCGCCCGTTTCAGCCGTCGATTCGGCAATTTGGGACGCGCCATCAACGGCACATTTCTACTCGGGGGGATTTTTCTATTGATTGCCGGACTTGCCGCACAGGAACATTGGGCTATCATATCCATAGTAGTATTTTTGGGATTTTACGTGTTGCAAAATTTGCGCCGCCCGATGAATGTCGGCTATATCAGTGACCAAATCGCCTCAAAAGTGATGGCGTCCGGGCTGTCGGTTGAGTCGCAGTTGACCACCATTCTGATGGCGGTGCTCGCCCCGATTCTCGGCGCGCTGGCAGACGCATTCGGTGTGGGCGCGGCGCTCGCCATCTTCGGCGGGGGGATGATCGCCCTGCTAGCGGTAGTGAAAGTGCGGGAAAGTCGGTAATTGGTTATTGGAGATTAGAGATTAGAGATTGGAAATTGGCTGACGGCTGATGGCTGACGGCTTCTTTTAACTGAAAACTGAACACGGAGTGACCTATGCCCAAATTCATCGCATCAATTGATCAAGGGACCACCAGCACCCGCTGCATGATTTTCAACCATGCGGGCGAACCGGTGGGCATGCACCAATTGGAACACGAACAAATTTATCCCCGCCCCGGCTGGGTGGAACACGACGCGCTGGAAATCTGGGCGCGCACGCAGGATGTCATTCGCGGCGCGCTGAAAGCCGCCAACGCCACCGCCGCCGACATCGCCGCGGTGGGTATCACCAACCAGCGCGAAACCACTGTGGTCTGGAATCGGCGCACGGGCAAACCGTACCACAACGCCATCGTGTGGCAAGACACCCGCACCGACAAAATCTGTGCGGAATTGGCGCAGTCCGGCGGGCAAGACCGCTTTCGCGCCCAAACGGGACTGCCGCTGGCGACCTATTTTTCCGGCCCGAAAATCAAATGGCTGCTGGACAATGTTCCGGGATTACGGGAAGACGCCGAAAAAGGGGACGCCATTTTCGGCAATATGGATACATGGATTATCTGGAATTTGACCGGCGGCGCAGACGGCGGCGCGCACGTCACCGATGTGACCAACGCTTCGCGCACACTGCTGATGAATCTCGACGGCACACGCTGGAACGATGACCTGCTCGCCGCGCTGGACATTCCGCGCGCCATGCTCCCCGAAATTCGCCCCAGCAGCGACCCCGCCATTTACGGCTACACGCAAATCGATGGCGCATTCGGCGGGAAAATTCCCGTCTGCGGCGATTTGGGCGACCAGCAAGCCGCCACCGTCGGGCAAACGTGTTTCTCCCCCGGCGAAGCGAAAAATACCTACGGCACGGGCTGTTTCATGATTCTCAACACCGGCACGGAAATTGTCCCCTCCAAAAGCGGTCTGCTGACCACTGTCGGCTACAAATTCGGCGCGGAAAAAACAGTGTATGCGCTGGAAGGCTCCATCGCCATTACGGGCGCGCTGGTGCAGTGGCTGCGCGACAATCTAAAAATGATTGACTCCGCGCCGCAGGTGGAAGAGCTAGCGAAAACGGTCGAAGATAACGGCGGCATTTATTTCGTACCCGCGTTTTCGGGGCTGTTTGCCCCATATTGGCGCAGCGACGCGCGCGGGGTGATTGTCGGGCTGACGCGATATGTCAATCGCGGGCATTTTGCGCGCGCCGTGCTGGAAGCAACCGCTTTCCAAACCCGCGAAGTGCTGGACGCGATGGAAGCCGATTCGGGCGTGAAATTGAAAGCGCTCAAAGTGGACGGCGGCATGGTTCACAACGAATTGCTCATGCAATTTCAGGCGGACGTGCTCGGCGTGCCAGTGATTCGCCCCAAAGTGGCGGAGACCACCGCGCTCGGCGCGGCGTATGCCGCCGGCCTGGCGGTCGGCTTCTGGCAGAACACCGATGAAATGCGTCAAAATTGGGGCATGGACAAAACGTGGCAGCCTTCGGCGGACGACACCGCCCGCACGAAACTCTATCGGCAGTGGAAAAAAGCCGTCACCCGCACGTTTGATTGGGTAGAGGGGTAAAATAGAACGCAGATGAACACGGATAAATCAGATTTTCGCAGATTCTTTTCTAAAAATCAGCGGAAATCCATCAAATCTGCGTCATCCGTGTTCCATAAAAAATGAACGCAGATGACACGGATGAAACGGATGCTCGCAGATTTTTTATCAAAAAATCAGTGGAAATCCATCAAATCTGCGTCATCCGTGTTCCATAAAATACACAAGCAACACAAGTTTTTCAAATGTTGATGAACAAATCTGATCTGACCCAAAAAATCATCGGCGCATTTTACACCGTTTACAACACATTGGGATATGGTTTTCTGGAAAAAGTGTATGAAAACGCGCTGGTGCTGGAATTGCAGAAAGCCGGTTTCCGCGTTTCGCAACAACAGCCAATTTCAGTTTTTTATGACGGTCAAATGGTCGGGCAATATTATGCCGACATTATCGTCAACGATACAATCATTCTTGAATTGAAAACATCCGAAACCATTCGGGAAGAGCATAAACTGCAATTGCTCAATTACCTGCGTGCAACCAAACACGAAATCGGGTTGTTGTTAAATTTTGGAAAATCACCACAAATCAAACGGGTGGTTTTCAGCAATAGCCGGAAAGGAATAATGGAACGCAGATGACACGGATGTTACAGATTTACACAGATATATTAAAAAAATCAGTGAAAATCCATCAAATCTGCGTCATCCGCGTTCCATAAAAATGAACGAATCTATTCACAGATTCAAAAAATCAGCGGAAATCCGTTAAATCTGCGTCATCGGCGTTCTATCATCCTTCGGGAGCAAAATATGCAAAACCTTTCAACCGAAATTCTCGTCATCGGCGGAGGCGTGACCGGCAGCGGCGTCTTTTTCGACCTGTGCCAGCGCGGGTTCAAAACCACGCTGGTGGAACGCGGCGCGCTGTCGAACGCCACCTCCGGGCGGTTCCACGGTCTGCTGCACAGCGGCGGACGCTATGCGGTGAAAGACCCCACCGCCGCCGAAGAATGCGCCGTCGAAAACGCCATTCTGCGAAAAATCATCCCCCACTGCATCGAAGATACCGGCGGCTTTTTCGTCAACACCCCCGCCGACCCCGCCGATTTCGCCGACCAGTGGTTTTCCGCCGCACACCGAGCGGGCATCCCCGCCGAAGAAATCTCGGTGGCGGAAGCCCTCCGCCGTGAGCCGCTGCTCACCCCGCACGCGCGGCGCGTTTTCTGGGCGCCCGATGGCAGCGTGGAAACGTGGGAAGCGTGCAAAACGCTCACCGAGGCGGGGAAAGCGCTCGGCGGCACGGTGAAAATTTATCACGAAGTGACCCAACTGCTGAAAGACGGTCATCGCGTTTCCGGCGCGCGGCTGAAAAACGTCATCACCGGGGAGGAAATGACCATCTCCGCCGATATGGTGGTGAATGCCGCGGGCGCGTGGGGCGGGCGGCTCGCCGCGCTGGCGGGCTGTGATGTGACGGTGTATGCCGGAAAAGGGACGATGGTCGCCATGAATTTCCGCATGGTGAACACAGTCATCAATCGCTGCGGCCCGCCAAACGACGGCGATATCATCGTGCCGGTCGGCTCGGTGGCGGTGGTGGGCACAACCTCCATCCGCGTGCCGGACCCCGACAATTACCCCATCGAAGATTGGGAAGTCGAAGCTATGCTGGCGCAGGGGGAAGTGGTTGTGCCGTCATTCCGAAAATTTCGCCCGCTGCGAGCATGGGCAGGCGTGCGGCCGCTCTATCAGGATACCGCCGCCGGCGCAAACCTCCGCGAAGTGACGCGCGGGCACGCGCTGCTCGACCACAGCGAGCGGGACGGCGTGGACGGCTTCGTGACCATCACCGGCGGAAAGTGGACA
>JANTHQ010000133.1 GCA_024762375.1 Anaerolineaceae bacterium | reverse complement strand
CTGGAAAACCATTACGGTATCAAACTGTTTCATCGGCGGGGAAAGAAAATTTCGCTGACAGAAGCGGGAGAGGTGCTGCTGGGGCATGCCGACCAGATTCTCAATTTGGTGCATAGCGCCGATGAGGCGATGGCATCGCTCACCGGCAATTTGAAGGGGCATTTGCGGATTGGATGCTCACCGTGTTTGACGGTTGGCAGTTTGGCAAACCTCATCCGGCAGTTCCACACCGAACATCCCGCGCTGAAAATTTCGGTGGTCAGCGAAGCTACACCGAATATTTTGGTGAAACTCGAAAAGGCCGAAATTGACCTTGCGCTGGTGGAAGGCAGTGTGGCGCGCACAGCGGCGCAAGCCACGCAATTGGGTTCGTTCAAAATGGTTGTGATAGCGCCGGCGAACCATCCGTGGGGAGACCGGCCGTCCGTTTCGCTGGCCGAGGTTGTCGAAGCCCCGCTCATTCTGCGCGAACCGCATTCGCACACCCGCGATATGCTCGAAGGTGTTTTCAAAAAGCATCAATTGACACCACAGCACATTGTGGCCGAGTTTAACCATCCCAATCTCATCAAAGAAGCCGTGCAACTGGGTATGGGTGTCGCGCTGGTATCATCGTGGGCACTCACCCCGATGGATGTCGGTGTGCGAATTTACCAACTGGCAGATGAAGAAATTACCCGGCATGCGCAACTGGCATACTGTCCCCGTTTTTCCACCACACCGAGCATGCAGGCTTTTGTGGATTTTCTGAAGCACGCATGGGACGAGCACGCCAATTTAAAAGACGCAGATATTTCTCGGCTGAATGTTGATTCGGCAGAAGACGTCATCCAAGCCTAACAGAGAGGCGCAATATGACAGAAATCACGCTCGACGCATTTCAAGAAAACATTGCCCGCATTCGCGCCGAAATCGGCAAAGTGATGGTTGGGCAGGATGCGGTGGTCACCAATGTGCTGGTAGCACTCATCGGCGGCGGACACGTGCTGTTGGAAGGCGTGCCGGGGCTGGGAAAAACCATGCTGGTGCGCACGCTGGCACAGGTGCTGAACCTGCATTTTTCGCGGCTGCAATTTACCCCCGATTTGATGCCTGCCGATATCATCGGTACGGATATTTTGGACGAAGACGAACACGGGCGGCGCTCATTTCGTTTTCAACCAGGCCCGATTTTCGCCAATTTGGTGCTGGCAGATGAAATCAACCGCGCCACACCGAAAACTCAGTCGGCGCTGCTGGAAGCCATGCAGGAGCAGACGGTCACCGTGTCGGAGCACACCTATCCGCTCGAAAGCCCGTTTTTTGTGCTGGCAACCCAAAACCCGTTGGAGATGGAGGGCACATATCCCCTGCCCGAAGCCCAACTCGACCGGTTTTTATTCAAACTGAATATGGGCTATCCCTCCCAAACCGAAATGAGTGAAATTCTCGCCCGCACCACTGGCAAAACCACCCCGCAAGCCGATACCGTCATCGAAAAAGACACGCTGTTGGCCATGCGACAATTGGCGCGGCAGGTGCCGGTTGCATCGCCGGTGATGGATGCCGTCTCGACACTGGTGCTGGCATCGCACCCCGAAAATCCCACCGCACCCGAATCGGTGCGCCGGTATGTTCGTTTTGGCGCTAGCCCGCGCGCCGGACAAGCCATTATCATCGGCGCGAAAGTGCTGGCACTGATGAACGGGCGGTTCAATGTGGCATTTGCCGATATTACCGCCATCGCCCCGCACGCCATGCGCCACCGCCTCATCCTCAATTTTGAAGGCGAAGCGGAAGGCATCCAACCCGATGCTATCATCGCCGACCTGTTGCAATCGGTTGCACAGGTGGTATAATATCGGTATCGAATGACGCGGAGGTGCAGTATGACGGCAGTCAAAGCGCAATCCACGCCGATTCAGGTCACTGAAAAAATCACTTTTGAAGAATTCCTTCAAAAATACATGGATGTTCACGCCGAATTGGTTAACGGAGAGGTGCATGTGATGACCCCGGCATCAAACAGACATCAGGATTTGGTTGGATGGCTTTCATCCGTTTTAAGATTGTTTGTGGAACATTATGGGTTGGGGGTGGTGCGCTCTGCGCCGCTGACCATGCGCATTCCCGGCAAAGACTCACACGGGCGCGAGCCGGATATTATGTTCGTTTCGCAGGCACGGCTGGATATTCTGAAACCGACATATTTGGCAGAACCCGCCGATTTGGTGATTGAAATCATCTCGCCGGAAAGCATTGGGCGCGACCGTGGCGAAAAGTTTGTGGAATATGAAGCCGCCGGTGTGCCCGAATACTGGCTGATTGACCCCGACCGCGAGCAGGCGGAATTTTACCGGCTGGCGGATGACGGGCGGTATCACCTGCAGCCCACACCGGACGGGCGATATGAATCGCAGGTGATGCCCGGTTTCTGGCTCGATGTGGCGTGGTTGTGGCAAGAACCGCTCCCCAAAATTTTGGATGTGGCGCGCCGGTTGGCGCTGCTCTGATGCTTTAAATGACATCCCCCCTTTTCGACGAAACTTTTCTCCGTAAATTGGAACAACTGTCGCTGGTGGCGCGACGGGTGCGGCGCGGACAATTTCGCGGCGAAAAACGGAGCACGCGCCGCGGGCAGTCCATCGAATTTGCGGACTATCGAAATTACGTGCGCGGCGACGACCTGCGCGCGCTCGACTGGAACATTTTCGCCCGGCTGGAAAAACCCTTCATCAAACTGTTTGAAGAAGAGGTTGACCAAACCGTCCACATTTTGCTCGATGCCAGCGGTTCGATGGATTTCCCCCCCGGTGCCGAAAATAAATGGCGATATGCCCGGCGGCTGGCGGCGGCGCTGGGGTATATCGCGCTGGCGAATCATGACCGGCTCTTCCTTTCGCTGCTGCGCGGCGATTCCGTCACCCGTTGGGGGCCCGAACGCCACCGGCGGGCGGCACACCGCTTGCTGGAGTTTCTGCAATCGGCAGAAGCGGGCGGCGAAACCCGGCTGGCGGGCGGCTTTCGGCGATATGCGCAACAGGTCAAACGCCCCGGCCTGCTGTTCATCGTCAGCGATTTTCTGTCGGATGAACCGCACCGCGACGGGTTCGGAGCGCTGCAACAGCGCGGACACGAAATTACCGTGCTGCATGTGCTCTCGCCCGGCGAAATTGACCCCGTGCTGGCAGGAGATTTTCAATTGGTGGATGTGGAAACCGGCGACCGGCGCGATGTGACGGTCAACGCCACCCTGCGAAAAATGTACCGCCAGAAATTCGACGCTTGGCAGGGCGACTTGCGCGATTTTTGCCGGCGTCGTCAGATGAGTTACGCGCTCGTTCCCACCGATACCCCGTTTGAATCGTTGATACTCCATCACTTCCGTCAGCGGCGCTGGTTAAAGTAACTGGTACCAATTTCCCAGAAAATTATTCGCATAGTTTTGACATACGTTATGTAATGTGATATACTTATGTCAAATCACCATTCTGTTGGCGTGTCGCGGCACATGCGGCACGATAGGAGGTTCTAATGGCAGATGCGCAAACGGCAATGTTTTCCGGTACAGAAACACTGGCTTCCCGGCACGAGCGTCTTCATGGCGATTCATCATTGCACCAAACCGCAGAAGCATTCCGGAAATATATGGAAGAAAAAGGATTTTCACCGCACACCGTAAAAGCCTTTAACGGCGACTTGCGGCTGGTACAGAGTTTTCTCGGCGCAGATACACCTGTCAGCGAATTGGGCACCGATGAACTGAACCGGTTTTTATATTGGCTGCAATACGAGCGCGGCATTCCGTGCAGTCCCAAATCGTATGCTCGGCGGGTTACCACTCTGAAAAGTTTCTTCGGCTGGCTCACATCTATCCACGTCACCCCGTTCGACCCCGCCGCAAAACTCATCCATCAAAAAATAACCACCCCGCTGCCTGTTGTTTTGCAGGATGCGGAAGTTGACCGGTTGCTGGCGGTGACTGAATCGCATTTGCACGGCAAAAAACCCGACCCCCGCCCGCATTTGCTGGTGAATTTACTGCTGCAAACAGGCATCAAAAAAGCGGAATGCATGCGGCTCACCCCCGAAGATTTCGAAGCGAGCGACCCGGAACATCCCACTGTGCTGATTCGCTATCAAGACCCGCGTTTCATCCATAAAGAGCGGCGGCTGCCCATTTCGCCGGAATTGATTACCACGCTGGAGCAATATCTGGCGGCATATCGCCCCAAAGAACGCGTGTTTGAATGCACCCCGCGCAATTTGGAATACGTGCTGACCGATGCGGCAAACGAAGCCCAACTGCCCAACGGTGCATCGTTTGAGATGCTGCGCTGGACGAGCGCGTTCCGCGACTATCGCGACGGCATGCCACACCATAAATTGCAGGAAAAACTGGGGCTGTCGAAAGTTACCTTCCGCGAAACAGTGAAAAAACTGGAAAAAATCGCCAAAGGCGAAAAAGAATAATCCCGCAACAGGAAAATCAAAACTAAATCCCCGCGATGGTGTTATCAATAACGGTACACGCGGGGATTTTTGATTCTCGATAATTTTGACGCCGGGGATGAAAAAGATAAAATCACGTCAATCCGAACAATGAGGAAAGGGGACTCTATGACCAGAGTTTTTGTCACAGGTTTGGGGGCGATTACCCCCATTGGAAACGATGTTGAAACATTTTGGGAAAATATGGTGAATGGTGTATCGGGCGGCGGTATCATTACCGCGTTTGATGCCAGCGACTATACCAGCCAAGTAGCGTGCGAAGTGAAAGACTTCGACCCCACAAAATACATGAATCGGAAAATGGCACGGCGAATGGTGCGTGCCACCCAATTTGCCGTCGCAGCGTCGCGGCAGGCGCTGGCTGATGCGAATTTTGAAATTACGCCGGAAAACGCAGAGATGGTCGGCGTGAATATTAACACCGGTGGCGGCGGGTTGGCTGCGCTGGAAGAACCGACGTTGGTATTGCACGAAAAAGGTCCGCGCACAGTGGGCCCGTTTCTGGTTCCCAGCGTGATGGCGAATGCCGTTTCGTGTCTCGTTTCGATTGAAACGGGCGCAACCGGACCGGTGCTCACATCCACACTGGCATGTGCCAGCGGCAATTACGCCATCATCGAAGCCTACCACATGATGCAGCGCGGTGAAGCGGACGTGATGCTCGCTGGCGGTACCGAAGCGGGAATTTCGCCGCTGATTACCGCCGCGTTTGCCCGCATGCAGGCAGTTTCGACCCGTAACGATGACCCCGCCGGAGCCAGCCGTCCCTTTGACAGCGGGCGCGACGGGTTCGTCCCCGGTGAAGGCGGGGTGGTACTGTTGCTGGAAACGGAAGAACATGCCAAAGCACGCGGCGCAAAAATTTACGCCGAAGTGCTCGGCGGGAGTCTCACCGGCGATGCCTACCATTTCACCGCGCCGCACCCCGAAGGCATCGGCGCCATTCGTGCCACCAAACGTGCCATCAAAAGCGCGGGGCTGTCGCCGGATGATGTGGATGTGATTTTCGCGCACGGAACCAGCACCCCGCTGAACGATGCCGCCGAAACGAAAGTCATCAAATCCGTTTTTGGCGAGCGGGCATACAAAATTCCCATCCCCGCCACCAAATCGATGGTCGGGCACATGCTCGGTGCGGCGGGCGCGATTTCCGCGCTGGCAGCGGTACTCTCTTTCCGCGATGGCGTCATTCCGCCCACCATCAACCTGACCGACCCTGACCCGGAATGTGATTTGGATTATGTGCCCAACACAGCCCGCCAACAGCAAACGAATGTTGCGCTGGTGAACGCCTTTGGGTTCGGCGGGCAAAATGTGGTGCTGGTGCTGAAACGGTATGATGGAAATTAGAAACTCATGTTACGCAGTTTCAAGTTTGGTGAAATTTAACATTTGGAAGTACGAAGTTTTGCCCCCTCCCCCCTTCCCCGCGGGGGAAGGGGGGATACAGGGGGGATGGGGGAAATTGAAAAATTAACGGCGCTGGGTCTGTTGGAAACAGACTCACAGCGCCTGAAATTGACTCCGTCCGCGCGGTTGTTGGGCAATCGCGTTTTC
>JANTHQ010000132.1 GCA_024762375.1 Anaerolineaceae bacterium | reverse complement strand
CACATCGAATGGGGCAAAGCGCTGGATGGCAGCGGCACGGCACAGGTTCTGCTGGCGGTTGACCGTATCACCGACACGATTCCGGTCACGCCGACGGTGGGCTATTCCATCACCGTGCCGCTCGACCGTGCGGGCGATTGGTATGTGCACATCGCCGGAAAAGACACGGTGGGCAATCAATATACCCGCCATTTCGGTCCGTGGCACGTCGGCAGTATGGCAGATATTCTGACCGCTTTCGCCGACCGACGACAAACCATTCTCACCGATGGGAAAATTGATGAAGATGACGGCGAGTGGCTGCGCACCGAATATCTGGATGATTTTGAACGGCTGGAACGCGACCGGGCTTCACGGCACTGGCACGAAACGAATGACCCGCAGGAATTGTTCACCGCCTTCGCCGGCGATGCACTCTACTTCGGGTGGCGCGGGGCGTGGTGGGCACTCGATGGCACGCTGTGGGCGTTTTTCAAAACCAGCGCCCTTATCGGCGATGACAGCCCACCGATGGTTCCGCAGGTTGCGCCTTTGCCTTTCGCGGCGAATGTCGGCATCGAAATTACCAGCCCCACCACCGGCACGCTGTGGACATTCGACGGCGTAACATGGCACAGCGACCCCGGCGGGTTCGACTTTTTGCAGGGCGACAGCGGCGATACCGAAGCGCGCATTCCCATCAATTTGGCGACCGCCTCCGAAATGCAGATGATTGCCTTCGCCACCGACCCCGATACCGGCGCGCCGTGGGCAGTTTTCCCCTCTGCCAACGGGCTGGATTCGGTGTGGACGGAAGCCTTCTCGTGGACGAATGTCATTTCCGCGTCGCTTGTGCCGTATCAATCGCAACTGCGCGGGGTGTCGCTCCCCATCGAACCCGTACAAACGCCGGTGGGGGTGTTCGGCGCGGGGGATGTGCTGACGAATGTTTGGCGGCTCACCAATTTTGAAGCGTTCACCGTGCCGAATGTGTCGCTGGTGGTGTCGAGCACGGGCATTTTGCAGAATCAGGGCGTTTCCGGCGCAAACTGCACGGCGTGCCCGCCGGGGGCATCGGATTGGACGCTGGGTGTTGACCAAATGCCGCCCGGCGCGTCGCAGATTATCACCCTGACCCAGCAACTCGCCGCCGATCTGGGTTCGCTGGCGGTAGCAACCACCGCCGTTTCCATCCGGCTGGATAACACCCATTTGCCCATCGGCAACCTGCAATTGATACCGCAATTCGCCGTGCCGCTCACCATCCCGCTGACCATCGATACCCTGCCGCCGCAGATTACCGCCCTGCCGCCCGATGGCTCGCTGGTTGCGCCCGGCACACAGACGCTCATCGGTTCTGCCAGCGATGGCAGCGGCGGCGGCATTGCCCGTATCGAATACCGGCTTCTGGACAATACCGATCCCGCCCCGTGGCAGTTCGCCACCGGTACAAAATTCTGGACGGCAGACATCACCATTCCGCCGGGTGTGCCAACCGTGACGCTACAAATGCGGGCGCGCGACATTTACGACAATTTCAGTCTGCAATCGGTATGGCTGCGGGTGGATGATACCGCCCCCACGGTAACCATCACCGCGCCGACCGCGCCCATTTCCGGCACGACACGGGTCATCACCGGCACGGCGATTGATGCGCTGGGGCAAGTGGATGATGTTTTGGTGCAGTTTGGGGATGGGGCAGATTGGCAATCGGCGCTGCTGGCGATGCCGGGGGCATTGGGCTATCAGCAGTGGCAAGCCGGCTGGACATTGCCCGCGCTTGACTGCGAATCAGTTTCCGTGCGGGCGCAAGCCACCGACAGTGTGGGGAACCAATCCGCGCCCGTCACGGAGACAGTCACGGTGGATACCATCGCGCCGCAGATGACGGTGGACGGCGGTTCGCACAGCGTGCCCGTCACTGATACCGAACAACTCGCGCTGACGGGCAGTGTTTCCGATGGCTGCGGGGTGTCGGCACTGATGGCGGAGATCGTGCCGCCGGCAGGCGGGTCGGTTTTCACCCGCACGGCGACCATCAGCGGCACAGATTGGCAGTTGCGCGGCACGTTCGACATCACCGGCAGTTATGCCATCACCCTGACCGCCCGCGACACGCTCGGCAATCGCTCGCAAGCCGCCACATCGGTCACGGCGGGACATTTCTCGCTGTATCTGCCGCTCATTTTCAAAAATTACACGCCGGAGGCGGTCAATCACGCCCCCATCGCGGCGGATGATGCCGCCGTCACGCTGATGGATGTGCCGGTGGCGGTGGACGTGCTGACAAACGACAGCGACCCGGACGGCGATTCGCTGACCATCACTCGGGTGGGGATGCCCGCGCACGGCATGGCAGCAGCGGTGCAATCGTCCATTGTTTACACGCCGACGCTCGCATTCACCGGCACGGATATTTTCACATACACCGCAAGTGACGGCTCGCTGACCGATACCGCCACCGTTTCGGTGACGGTTCACCCGGCACAGCAAATCTATTTGCCGCTGGTACTGAAATGACGGCACACGCTCCCCTCTCCCATTTTGGGGAGGGGGGAAATTTCGTGCTCCGAAATATCAACCCGTATCAAATCCCGAACCGCTGGCGCGCGCGCTGAAATATGTGCCGCCCGCCGTGCTGACAGCAATCATCGTGCCATCGGTGCTGATGCCCGCCGGAACGTGCTTTCGCTGATGATGGCTCATTGAAACTTGACGATGGGCTCACACCATTTCGCGGGGGCGGTACTGCAACGCCTCTGCCAGATGGGGCGGCTCGATAGTTTCCGCACCCGCCAAATCGGCGATGGTGCGCGCCAGTTTCAGCACGCGGTGGTATGCGCGCGGGCTGAGATGCATCTGCTGCACCGCCGATTTCAGCAGGCTCGTGCCGGTTTCATCCAACGCGCAATACTGCCGAATTTCGCCGGGGCCCATATCGGCGTTGGTTTGCAACGGTGTACCGGCGAATCGCTGCTGCTGAATTTCGCGCGCCGATTCCACCCGTGCCCGGACGGTCGCACTCGATTCTCCCACCCGTTTATCGGACAATTTTTCATACGGAATGCGCGGTACGGTCACGTGGATGTCAATTCTGTCCATCAGCGGCCCTGAAATGCGTTTTTGGTATCGTTGCACCGCGGAGATGGAGCAGGTGCATTCTTTCTCCGGGTCGCCATAATAACCGCACGGGCAAGGATTCATCGCGCCGATGAGCGTAAAATTGGCGGGATATGTCAGTGAACCGGCACTGCGGCTGATGGATACGATTTTATCTTCCAACGGCTGGCGCAGCATTTCCAGCATTCGCTGCCCGAATTCCGGCAGTTCATCCAGAAAAAGCACGCCGCGATGCGCCAAACTGATTTCGCCCGGTTTGGGGAACCGCCCCCCGCCGATGAGTCCGGCGTAACTGATGGTATGGTGCGGGGCGCGAAACGGTCGCTGGCGAATGAGCGGTTTATCGCCGGGAAGCATATCTGCCACCGAATAGATGCGAGTGATGTCCAGCGCTTCATCCAGTGATAGCCGCGGCAGAATGCCCGGTATCGCCCGCGCTATGAGTGTTTTGCCGCTGCCCGGCGGGCCGGTCATCAGCATATTGTGTGCGCCCGCCGCCGCAACTTCTGCCGCGCGTTTCACGTGCTCCTGCCCTTTTATCTCGCCGAAATCCACCACGGCGGGCGATTCACCATCATCCAGCGAGCGGTCGGCGGCAAAAGGCGCCATCCGCTGGTGTCCCGACAAATGGTCAATCACCTGCAACAAATTTTCCACCGGATAGACGGTCACGCCGTCCACCAGCGCGGCTTCGGGTGCATCTATCGCGGGCACAAAAAGTTGGCTGTACCCCAGCTGATGCGCCAATGTCGCCATCGGTAAAATGCCGCTGACGTGCCGAACGCCGCCGTCGAGCGATAATTCGCCCATAAAGATGGCTTTTTCCACATCGCCGAAAATCGTTTCGCTGGCGAGCAGAATGCCCACTGCAATCGGCAAATCGAAGGCGGGGCCGGCTTTGCGAATGTCGGCGGGGGCAAGATTCACGGTTAATCGGGTTCGGGGAAAGGGTAATCCGGTATTTTTGATGGCGGCGCGCACTCGCTCGCGGGCTTCCTGCACAGCGGCATCGGGCAGTCCCACAATATTGAATGCGGGCAGTCCGTTGGCGATATCCACTTCAACATCAATCAACACGCCATCCAATCCAACAACAGAGCAACTGTTAACTTTGGCAAGCAACGATGGTGCCTCCTGCGGAAAGTATTGTGCCCGGGCGGGCATGCAGCCATCAGGGTGATGGCGAAGTTACAGAGTGTAAAATCAACCGATTTCTTGGGGCAAAAACCACTGCCGCATTCCGAACAGTTTGAACCCCAGTTCGTTAAACAACGAAAAACCCATCGGTGTGGCGTAAATCATACTCATATCACAGCCGTGTTGACGGGCATCGAAAAGCATATTGTTCAATAAACTGGTTGCCAACCCGCGCCGCCGAAAATTGTCGAGTGTCGCCAAATTCCACACGCTGGCAACGTTCTCGGCGCATATCAGTGTGCCGGCACACACGGGCAACCCGTCATCGGTAAAACCGATGTAATGGCGAAGCCGCTCGGTCTGCAAATGGGTGGACGGAAACAGCAGCATCACCTCTTCCGGCGTGTAATCATACACTGCCCGCAATACGGAATAAAACGCGGTCAAATCGGGGACAGTGGTGATATTTTTGACCTGAAAATCATCCCGATTTTCCACCGAATCGGGCAACACATCCGAAGCGACAATCGGCTGTGGGGGCAACGGTTGGTATCGCCGCACCGACAGATATTCCGTGCCATCGGGCACACGGTGTTCTTCCAGACTGACTGCATACATCGTGTGGCGTGTTTTAAAGAATGCCGCCGCATCTGCCAGCGATTCATCGGTTAAACCGGTCAATCGCAGCGGCACGAAAAAGTTGAAGGTCGGCAAGTCGGCGCCGGTATAGCCCAAAATGTAGTCCTCGCCAAATTCCACTTCGCCTTCCGCCGACATTTCTGCGATGGTGACGTATGCCTGCACAGCGTGTGCATCCAGTCTCTGCCGTTGTTTGTCGTCCATTCCGGATTCACTCCTTTCGGTTAATGATGCTGTATCCTACTGCATCAACTGCAACCGGTCAATAAATTCCAATACCGTTTGTTGCAATGTATCGAGCACATAACTTTTTATGGTAAAAATCTTTTCGTCGCGGGTACGGCGCAGTGTGAGCGCCTCCGGCGATATCGGTTTTAACAGTGCGATGAGTTTCCACTGGTTTTCAGAAAAATCTTTCAGCAATTCTCCCTGCGATTTTTTGCCGTGTGCTGCCACTGCCGCAGCGTTCTGCGAAGCCACGTTCACCGGCGGCAGCGAAACGTTCACATTCTCGAACATTTGCGGCAATACCCGCAGCGTGTACGTTTGCCAGCCGAGCAACTGCGCCAGCGCCTCGCGCACCGAAATGTCAGTTTCGGGCAACGGGTGGTCTAAATCGGCATCACTCAACCGAGAGACATGCTGCTGCACCAGCGCGGCGGCATCTTCCAATGCTGAAATGAGCTGCTTGGTCATGGTCATCGGCTTTTCTCCAGCGTTTTGCTTTCCATTGCAGCATATTATGCCCCATTTCAGGCAGAAATGCCACTTTTGCCACCGCAAAAATTGACGCTAAATGACCCGCCGCCAAATTTCGGCAGCCACTTCGGCTTTCGACAATAGCGGCAGGTCAGCAATTGTGCCATCAGCGCCGAAAATCGTCACCCGGTTGGTATCCACGGCGAACCCGGCGTCCGGGCGAGAAACATCATTCGCCACAATCCAATCGAGCCGTTTGCGCGCCATTTTTTCTTGCGCATTCTGCCGCACATCGGTGGTTTCGGCGGCAAACCCAACAACCTTTCGGGGAAAACCGGATTCGGCGCGATATTTGGCTACCAATTGCAAGATATCGGGGGTTCGCACCAGCGAAAGTTTCAACCCACCGTCGCCTTTTTTGATTTTCTGCGGGGCAATTTCCGCCGGACGGTAATCGGCCACCGCTGCCGCCATCACCAGCACATCGGCACCGGGAATGGCCGCC
>JANTHQ010000131.1 GCA_024762375.1 Anaerolineaceae bacterium | reverse complement strand
AGAGCGGGGTGGTTTCAAACCGATAATCCTGTGGAAAATATAAACCCGCGCCGCTTTCAAACAGCGCGGGTTGCCAGCCGTCAATCGCTTGCATCACCGCTTCCACATACGGCGACGGCCGGCCGGTGTTCAGTGTCACCGCGGGAACCCGTTCCCCACGGCGCGCACGGCGATTCATCTGTGCCAGCAACGCCAACAGTGCCGGGTCGAACGGGTGCGCTTCGCCCGCAGAAATCACGCCGTCACAATCGAGCACAATCAGTTTCATGACAAATTCGGGCGCAGCCAGCGTTCCGCTTCTGCTACCGGCCACCCTTTGCGGCGGGCGTAATCTTCCACCTGGTCACGCCCGATTTTCCCCACGCTAAAATAGCGTGCTTCGGGGTGGGCGAAATAGAATCCGCTCACTGAGGCGGTGGGGTTCATGGCGAATGTCTCGGTCAGGTGCACGTCAATTTTCTGTGGCACCGACAGCAACTCGAACAGCGTGCCTTTTTCGGTGTGGTCGGGGCAGGCGGGATAGCCCGGCGCGGGGCGAATACCGCGATACTTTTCGGCAATCAGCCCTTCATTCGGCAACTGCTCATCGGCGGCGTATCCCCACAACCGCGTCCGAACTTCGCGGTGCAGCCATTCTGCCAGCGCCTCCGCCAGCCGGTCTGCCAGCGCTTTGACCATTATCGCGCTGTAATCGTCATGGTCGGCTTGATAGTGCGCCACCAGCGCGTCCACGCCGATGCCCGCCGTCACCGCGAACAAACCCAGATAATCCGCCATCCCGCTTTCTTCCGGCGCGATAAAATCCGCCAGCGCCAAATTGGGGCGTTTTTCCCCCTTGTCCGCCTGCTGGCGCAGGGTGTGGAAAACGGTCAGCGGCTCGGTTCGCGATTCATCGCGGAAGAGCACAATATCATCGCCGCGCCCGTTTGCCGGATAAAAACCGACCACCGCGCGGGCTTCCAATTTCCCCGCCGAAATGATTTCCGCCAGCATTTTTTGCGCGTCATCAAACAGTTTTTTCGCTTCCGCGCCCTTCAGCGGGTCATTCAAAATTTGCGGATACGCGCCGCGCATTTCCCACGCCCGGAAAAAGGGCGTCCAGTCAATCAGTTCCGCCAGCGCGCCCAAATTCAGGTCGGTGAAAACCTTTTCGCCCAAAAATGACGGCTGGGGAGGCTGGTATGCCGACCAATCGAGCCGCAGACGGCGCGCGCGGGCGGTTGCCAGCGGCAGCAGCGATTGCGCCCGCCGTTTGTTCTGATGGTTTTCGCGCAAACCCGCATATTCGCGGCGAATGTCCGCCGTGAATTGCGCCCGCGATTTGGGGTTGAGCAATTTTTCCGCCACGCCCACACTCCGCGAGGCGTCGAGCACATACACGGTATCGCCGCTGTATTCCGGCGCGATTTTCACGGCGGTGTGAATACGGCTGGTGGTTGCCCCGCCGATGAGCAGCGGCACGGTGAATCCCAGCCGTTCCATTTCGCCGGCGACGTGCACCATCTCGTCCAGCGAGGGGGTAATCAGCCCGCTCAAGCCGATGATGTCCACATTTTCCGCTTTCGCCGTTTCCAGAATTTTCTCGGTGGGAACCATCACGCCGAGGTCAATCACTTCGAAATTATTGCACGCCAGTACCACCCCAACGATATTTTTGCCGATGTCGTGCACATCCCCTTTGACGGTCGCCAGCAGAATTTTCCCCGCCGATTGTGCTCCGCCGTGTTCCTCATTTTCCGCTTCGATGTACGGGATGAGATGTGCCACCGCTTTTTTCATCACCCGCGCCGATTTGACCACCTGCGGCAGAAACATTTTCCCCGCGCCGAACAAATCGCCGACGACATTCATCCCCGCCATCAGCGGGCCTTCAATCACATCCAGCGCCCGCGATGATTGCTGCCGCGCTTCTTCGGTGTCTTCCACAATAAAATCGGTGATACCTTTGACCAGCGCGTGTTCCAGCCGTTTTTCCACCGGCAAACTGCGCCACGCTTTGTCTTCCGCCTTCTTTTCTTTCCCCTGCCCTTTCACCGTTTCGGCGAACGCCACCAGCCGCTCGGTGGCGTCGGGACGGCGGTTGAAGAGCACATCTTCCACCCGTTCCAGCAAATCTTTGGGAATGTCATCGTACACCGCCAACTGCCCGGCGTTCACAATCGCCATATCCAGCCCGGCTTGAATGGCGTGATACAGAAACGCGGCGTGCATGGCTTCGCGCACCACGTTGTTGCCGCGAAACGCAAACGAAACGTTGCTCAATCCGCCGCTGACCTTCACGTGCGGCAGTGTTTTTTTGATGATGCGGGTGGCTTCGATGAAATTGACGGCGTAATTGGCGTGCTCTTCGATGCCCGTGCCGACAGTGAGAATGTTCGGGTCGAAAATGATATCTTCCGGCGGGAAGCCGATTTCATCCACCAAAATACGATACGCTCGCGTGCAGATTTCCACTTTCCGCTCGACGGTGGTCGCTTGCCCCTGCTCATCGAACGCCATTACGATGACCGCCGCGCCATAGCGTTTGATTTTGCGCGCGTGCTCACGGAAAACGTCTTCGCCTTCTTTCAGGCTGATGGAGTTGACGACCGCCTTCCCCTGCACGCATTTCAACCCGGCTTCAATGACCTCCCATTTGGATGAGTCAATCACCACCGGCACGCGGGCGATGTCCGGTTCGGCGGCGACTAAATTCAAAAAGCGGGTCATGCACGCCACCCCGTCGAGCATACCGTCATCGAAATTGACATCAATCATCTGCGCGCCGTTTTCCACCTGCTGGGCGGCAACGCGGATGGCTTCTTCATAATTTTCTTCGTGAATCAGCCGCCGGAATCGCGCTGAACCGGCGACATTTGTCCGCTCGCCGATGTTGATGAAATTGCTGAATGGCGTGACCGCCAGCGGTTCCAGCCCACTGAACCGCGTTTCGGGTTTGTGCTCCGGCACGGGGCGCGGTTGGAATTTCTCCACCGCTTCGGCGATGGCGCGGATGTGGTCGGGGGTTGTGCCGCAGCAGCCGCCGACGATATTCACAAATCCGTTTTGGGCAAAATCTTTCAACTGCTCGGCGATTTCTTCCGGCGTTTGGTCATATTCGCCGAATTCATTCGGCAGCCCGGCGTTGGGATAGCAGGAAACATGGGTGTCGGCGACATTTGCCAGCGTTTGCAGATACGGGCGCATTTCCGCCGCACCGAGCGAGCAGTTCAACCCGACACTGAACGGTTTGGCGTGCATCACCGAATTCCAGAAGGCTTCGGTGGTTTGCCCGGACAGTGTGCGCCCGCTCGCGTCGGTAATCGTGCCGGAAATCATCACCGGCACACTGCGCCCGATTTCCTCAAACAGTTCATCCACCCCGAAAAAGGCGGCTTTGGCGTTCAGCGTGTCGAAAATTGTTTCGATGAGCAGCAATTCCGCCCCGCCGTCCAGCAATCCGCGCGCCTGCTCTTTGTATGCCGCTTTCAGGTCATCGAAAGAGACATTTCGCGCGCCGGGGTCGTTCACATCCGGCGAAAGGGAGGCGGTTTTGTTGGTCGGCCCCATCGAACCGGCGACATATCGCGGTTTGTGCGGCGTTTTCGCGGTGAATTCATCGGCGGCGGCGCGGGCAATTTCCGCCGAGGCGCGATTCATTTCATACACATACGCCTGCGTGCCGTAATCTGCCTGCGAAATGGCGGTGGCGTTGAAGGTGTTGGTTTCCAGAATATCCGCGCCCGCCGCCAGATATTCGCGGTGAATCTCGGCGATAATTTGCGGCTGGGTGAGCGAAAGAATATCGTTGTTGCCTTTGAGCGGCATGGGGTGGTCGGCAAATCGTTCGCCGCGATAGTCGGCCTCGGAAAGGTTGTATCGCTGAATCATCGTGCCCATCGCGCCATCGAGAATGAGAATGCGCTCGTCTGCCAGTTGGGTGATTGGGGGTTTTTGCATATCGGGTTATCCTGTGCTTTCTGAAAACAATCGTTTATGTAGGGGCACGCTGCAGCGTGCCCCTACCCTGCTTCGAATACCAAAAAGCCTCACAACTCGTGAGGCTTGTCCATGATACAAATCGCACCGCTTTTGTCAAAGTGGAATTATCGCTGTTGGGCGGTGTTTGAGGGAATAACCGTCAGGGTCAAATAGCACATCAGCAAAAATGCCGAAAAAAGAATACTGACGCCAAATGTACCGGGGTTGCTGAACGGGTGCGCCAGCCGGTGCAGAATATCGAGCGTGACTGCTTTCGGCTGAACCAGCAAATCCCAACTGTTCCAACGCAAAAAACGCCCCATGTAAACGCCCAACCCACTCAACCCGAGCGTTACCAGCACGAATATCCAACTAGCGAACGTACCCAACCATTCCGAGATGATGGACTGCATGGCACGCAGCGAAAATACTGCCAAAAATAACCCCGCCCATGCGAATGTCGCCAGCAACCCGATGTCATACCACATCGGGACGGGGGGACGCGCCGATAAATGCAGAAAATCGGTAACGATATATGGCGCATTCGGGAAAAAGATCAGCCACAATATTCCGGGGACGATAATCGCCCACCAGCGGCGGGGATGTCGTCGGTGGGTACCGGCCGCCCACAACGCCGCGAGATACGGTATCCAAGCCAAAAACAGGTTCCAAATTAAAAACAGAAACACAACCCGATGGCTATACACCAAACGCGCCGCAACCAGCGCAATGGCCAGTATGGTAGAAAAAACAATGGGTATCATCCCGTTTTGAGCGAAAAAATAATGTATTGATTTTAACTTTTGTTGTATGTGTGTCACAACGCCGCACCTCCACAACATATCGTTTCATCGCAGCAAAAAGTATTGCAGACGATATTCTGCTGCAACACTTTCTCCGACCGGGGTATGCAATTGTTCTATCTATTGCCCCGGCATCTGCATCAATTCTGAAACTTCAAGCGAGCCGCCCGTTTCTAAAAACGGACAATCTTTCGCAATTGCCAGTGCTGCTTCCATTGAATCCACGTCAATTATTGTGAAGCCGGACATCGATGTTTGTCCGCCATCCGTAACCGAACCATCCGGATTGACCGTGGTGGTTTGCTTTAGGGGGTTGGCGGGGCTAACGGCTTTCTCTCCCAATGCAGAGAGCCAGTTCATATATTTTGCCATATGTTGCTTGCCCGCTTCCGGACTGGCAGGCTGTTCGCCGCCGAGATAAGATATGAAATATTGGGGCATTTCAATTGCTCCTTTTCATGGCCCAAACAGGCCAAGTTTGTAGGAAACCATAGCCGTGAGCAGATGATTTGTCAAGCCATGAACCCTACGCGCGGCAGACAATCGGCCGTCAATCTGCCAGAATCACAAACGGGCGAAAGAAAATCTTTCGCCCGGCTGGGAAATTTATGGTGCGACAAAATGTCGCTCAAAAATATTACTGCGCTTTGATATTGACGCGCTTCGGTTTGGTTTCTTCCGCTTTCGGCAGGGTAAGGGTCAAAATACCATTTTTGAAAACTGCTTCGGCGGCTTCGGCGTTGATTTTTACCGGCAGAGTAATCTGCCGTTCCAACGATGCCGGTTCAACACGTTCGCGCACGTGATAGGTGCGATTTTCGTCGTCATCCGCCGGTGCATCGGCCTTGATGGTTACCACATCACGGTTGACCGTGATATCCACTTTTTCCGGCTCGAAACCGGGTAATGCCGCTTCGATGACCATAGCGTCTTCCGTTTCAAACACATCTACGGGCAACGGGCGGGCAAACTGCTCGGCCATCCAGCGTGGGCCGCGCCGAAAATCTGCATCATCGAACATTTCATTCATGACACGGTACATCGGGTTTCGTCGTCGCATTCGATACATCATATTATCACCTCCATTCGGTGAGCTATTGGTTGCATTCGGCTCACCATGGCGGTGAACCATTTACACCGATAGGATACCCGGAGAGTGATAGATTGTCGTTAGCGAAACGTTAGAAAGATGTTAATTTTTAACTGATGTCACGCAATTCGAGATTTAACGAAACCAGAAACGCAAAATTTCTGGTGAAAACTATACATTTTCGATTTCCCCATCCCCCCTGTATCCCCCCTTCCCCGTGGGGGAAGGG
>JANTHQ010000130.1 GCA_024762375.1 Anaerolineaceae bacterium | reverse complement strand
TGGCTTCGCCGCGCGGACGCGGAAATTGGAGATTAGAGATTGGTTGTTGGTTGATTCGCGGTGTGTGAAAGGGATAGAGATAGGGATAGAACTTCACCGATTCACTCATTTGCTGGATACTGAAACCTCAGTTCGGAGTTTCTGTCATTCCGGAAATTCGCGCAGCGAATTGTCCGGAATCCACAGCGAAAAACTGTGGATTCCCGCGAAAGCGGGAATGACATACCAAAAATCTTTGCGAAATAACCGCAATTTCTCTTTTCGAAAAAAACTCCGAATTCAGGTTACTGACTGCTGACACTGACCGCTGATGGCTGGTAGCCGACCTGAAACCTGAAACCTTAAACCTCCGGAGGAATTATGAACCCCGAATCCATCTTCCCGACCGGCTTTTCCGCAGCGGGCGTCGCGTGCGGATTGAAACAATCCGGCAATCCCGATGTCGCTCTCATCGTCTCCGAGCGTCCGTGCGCGTTTGCTGCCACGTTCACCACCAACGTTTTTGCCGCCGCCCCGGTGGAATATGACCGCGCGCTGCTGGCCCGCACGCACGGCGACGGGCTGCGCGCGGTGGTCATCAACGCCGGAAATGCGAATGCCGTCACCGGCGAACAGGGTATGCGCGACGCGGCGGAGATGGCACGCGCCACCGAATCCGCGCTCAACCTGCCCGCCGATTCGGCATTTGTGATGAGCACCGGTGTCATCGGGCATCCCATGCCGATGGACACCGTGCGCGCGGGCATTTCGGCGGCGGCGAAAGCCGTTTCTCCGACCGGTTTTTCGGCGGCGACAGAAGCCATCATGACCACCGACACCGTGCCGAAAACGGCGTCCATCGCGCTGGAATTGGGTGGGCGGACGGTGCAAATCGCCGGCATGGCAAAAGGCAGCGGGATGATTCACCCCAATATGGCGACCATGCTGGCGGTTATCACCACGGACGCGCCCCTTGCCGCTGCCGATTTGCAGACGCTTTTGCGCCGCGCGGTGGATGTCAGTTTCAACCGCATCAGCGTGGATGGCGATACCAGCACCAACGACACGGTGGTTGCGCTGGCAAACGGCGCGGCGGGCGGCGAAAATCTGCGGGGGGATGAATTGGCGCAATTTGCGGGCGCGCTGGAAAATGTATGTGTCCGGCTGGCGAAAAAAATCGCGCGGGATGGGGAAGGGGCAACCAAACTGGTCGAAATTCGGGTGACGGGCGCGCAATCAGAAACGGACGCGGTGCGCGCCGCGCAGACGATTGCCACCTCGCCACTGTCGAAAACCGCGCTGTTCGGCAACGACCCCAACTGGGGGCGATTTCTGGCGGCTGTCGGGCGGAGCGGGGCGCAGGTTGACCCCGCGCGCGCATCGCTGTGGCTCTCGGCGGGAGATGTGCGCATGCAGTTGGTCGGCGCGGGGCAGCCGTTGCCCTTCGATGCGGCGGCGATGAGTGGGGCACTGGCGGCCAACACCGATGTGACCATCGAAGTGGATTTGGGCATCGGTGCGGCAGAAGCCGTCTATTGGACGTGCGATTTTTCGTACAAATATGTGGAAATCAACGCGGAATATCACACCTGATGGGGTTTTTGGTTCAATGTTTCCGGTTCAAAGTTGAAGGGTAGGTTTTGTTGACGTTTGCCGATTTCTCACCCTGAGTAGCCCGCAGGGCGTATCGAAGGGTGGAAATCGGCGGGATAAACGCCCTTCGATACGCGATTTACAGAGCAAATCGCTACTCAGGATGCGTTTATCCCGGCAAACAATGAAACGTCAACACACCCTAATCTGCGATGCCCAGCGCCCGCGTTAAGTTTTTCCGCGCCGCAGTTTCAAACTTTCTCTGAAAATAATCGGTGCGGAAGATGGCGGGCTGGCGCAAAAGCGATTGCAGCAATTCTGCACGCTTGCGGCGAAAAATGACGTTTGGAACCCATTTGTATTCCTGCCGAATCTGCCGCTCATACGCGTCAAATTCGGCGCGAGAACTGCCCAGTATCGCCAAATCAATATCCACCAAAAATTGTTCATTGGTTGTTTGCGGTACAGATGGATGTGCTGTGACCAAAATCAGGCGGTGCACCGTTTCGATTTCCCCCGGTGAGCAACCGAGGGCTGCCATTGCACCGGCGGTAAATTCCGCGCTGGCGGCTTCATTGTCAGTGCGGTGGGTATTGTACACCACATCGTGAAACCAGATGGCGCGTTCTACCGCAACGGGGTCGGAGAGATGGCCGCGTACCGCGTCGAAATGGCGCAGGCAGGCGGAAATATGCGCGACGGTGTGATAATGGCGGTGCGGTTCGGCGTATTTTGCGGTGAGCGCGAGATACAGTTCGTTGACCGTTTGCGGGTTTGCGGCTGGGTTCCATAATGATGCCCAGCGTGCGGCAGAAAAATTCTCGGACATAAAATTCTCGGTTCAAAATTTAACTTGTCACATTTTCAATCTCTGCTATACTGTATTCATCAGAATGAATTTTCGCAAAACTTCACATTCCCGGTCAGAGATGATTTTATGCACGGCAAGTTGCATCTTTTTGGTACCCTGAAACTCAGCGCCACCGATGGTGATCCCGCGCCCGAAAATCTGCTCGATGTCGGTTCGCCGAAAACACAATCGCTGCTGGCGTACTGCGCCCTCCACCGCGACCAACCCATCGAGCGCCGCCAACTGGCATTTATGCTGTGGCCGCGCACCACCGAATCGGCGGCACGGCGCAACTTGCGGCAATACCTCCACCGGGTGCGGCAGGTGCTGTCCCCGCTGGCGCTGGATGCAGTTTTGCAGGATGTCAGTGGCAGCCATTTGATTTTCTCTCCGGGTGATGCGCTGTGGGTGGATGTGGATGCCTTCCAATCTCAATCTGCGGCGATGGTTGAAAAACTGCCGTCGCTGACTGAATTGCCCCCCGAAGTATGGGATACAGTGAATCTCTACCGCGGCGATTTGGTTCCGTCTATTTATGATGATTGGATTGACCCGCTGCGTGCGCACTGGCAGCAGCAATTCATCCATTTTCTTCTCGCACTGATAGAATTTTCCCGAAAAAACCAAAACCATGCGGATGCCATCCGGCTGGCAAAACGATTGTTGCAGATTGACCCCTTGCGCGAAAGTTCGCACCGGCTGTTGATGGAGAGTTTTTATGCGAGCGGCGACCGCGCGGCCGCACTGCAGCAATTTGAGCAGTGCCAGCAAATTTTGCGCGATGAACTCGATGCTGAACCGATGCCCGAAACAGTGACGCTGTACCGGCAAATTCGGCAGGGGGAAAAAATCGCTGCCAACGCCGATGTGCCGCCGCTCACCACCCCCAAAGCGCACACCCCGCCGCCGCCGGATGTGTCGGTATGGCAAACGCTGCGCGCCATGCCGTCGGGCATCGAAGCCACTCAGCCGCCGTTCATCGCCCGCCAAACCGAAATTTCCCGTCTCGACCGGGCACTGCTCGATGCTCATCAGCAGCGCGGGCAATTGCTGTTTGTGGTTGGTGAAAGCGGGGTGGGCAAAACGCGGCTGGTTCAAGAATGGCTGGCCGCCAACGCGGCACAAATGCGGGTGATGGTCGGGCAATCGCGCGAATTTGAAACGATGATTAGCTATCATCCGCTGGTGGATGCACTGCAAAGCGGAAAATCGCACCTGTTGCAACCGGGGTCTGCACAAATGCCGCCGTGGTGGCACAGTTTGTTGACCATCTTCCCCGAAGCGGCGGCGCTGCGTCCGGATTTCCCACCGGCTACGGCCAATCCCCCCGCCCGCAGCAATCTGGTCGAAGATTTGGGACGGTTGTTCATCAGTCTGGCGTCTGCTGCGCCCACACCGCTGGTACTCTTTTTTGAAGATTTGCACTGGGCCGACGAAGCGACATGGCAATTTCTGGCGCACATCGGCTGGCGCAGCCGGCATGCACCATTGCTCATCATCGGTACATTCCAGCGCGAATATCTGTCGCCGGCGGCGCAGAAAATACTGAATAGCATCCGGCGGCAAAATAAAGACACCGCCCTCATCCAGCTCACCCGGTTTTCGCCGGAAGAAACACGCCAGCTCGCCGGTTTTCTGCTCGATACCCCCCAGCCTGCGCAGCAAATTTTGAGCCGGTTGTACCGTGAAACTGAAGGCAACCCCTTTTTCATCATCGAAATGGTAAACGCATGGTTCAACATGCCTGCCAAAGACCGCCACCGATTGCCCAGCAAATCAGAAGTGCCTGCCGGGGCGGGAACGATGCCCGCCAGCATCAAACTGGTTATCGAAACCCGGCTCAACCGGCTGGATGATACCAGCCGCCAACTGCTCGCCATGGCGGCTGCCATCGGGCGCACATTCAATTACCGCGTTTTGGCGGCTGCCAGCGACCTGCCCGAAACGGATGTGGTATCCATTTTAGAAAGTTGGCTGGCGCAGGGGTTGGTGGTCGAACGCGCCGACGGGTACGATTTCAGCCACGATAAAATTCGAGAAGTGGCATATCGCGAACTCAGTCGGGCACGGCGGCGGCTCGTTCACCGGAAGATTGCGCTGGCACTGGTGCAGCAGGATTCTCCGCAATTTAAACACCCCGCGCGGCTGGCGCATCATTTCGCCAACTCCGACCAGCCACAGCAAGCGTTGCCATATCTCATCAAAGCCGGAGAAATGGCGCTGGCTGTGCGTTCATACGGCGATGCGCGCGAGTTTGGCGTGCAGGCGATGCGTTTGTTGCGGAACGAAACCGCGTCGGGCAAAACGCGCCATCTCGAACGGGTGGATTTAAATTTGCAGTTGGCTACCGCCTATGCGTTTTCCGGTGAAATTGACCGCGCGCTGCCGATTCTGCAAGAGGCGGAACGATTGGCTCAGACGGCTCGCGATGAAAAAAGGCTGGGACGGATTTTCAGACGGAGCGGCCAGTTGCTGTGGCTTCGGAATCAAAGCCGTTTGGCAGAGGATTATGCGCGGCGGCTGCTCCGCAATGCCGAAGAACAGAACGACACTGCGCTGCTGCATGCTGCCTTGCGGATGCTCGGGCGGGTGGGTATCGCGCTGGGCACGTATGACGATGCCATCGCCTACCTGTTGCGATATGTCAAACTGGATGATTCCATCAACCCACCACCGGATTTGCCCGCCATTTATGGCTATCTGGCGGTGGCATACGCGCGAGTTGGCGCGTGGCAACGCGCCTTCGATGCGGCTCGCCGCGGGGTAGAACTTGCCGAAACTGCTGCCAGCGCATCAGCCATCGCCATGGCAAAAATGAATTTGGCATTCGTGTATGCCGAGCGCCGCCACTGGGCGGGTTGTTTGGATACAGCCGTGCAGGTAACATCGCTGGCCGGTACCGATGCGTTTTCATCATACTGTTTCATGGCGCAAAGCTTGCAAGGGCGAGCGCTGGCACATTTGGGGCAGCCCGATGATGGCGCGGACATTATTCGAGAAGTATTGCAGCAAGCCGAGGCCGCCAACTACCGGCTTTTCACGCATATCTCGCACCTGTTTTTGGTCGAAACACTCATTTTGGCGAACCGCCCGCGCATGGCATTACACCATCTGGATAAAACCGACCGCATCATCGCCGAGGCGGATGACCGCTGGGCCAAAGCCACGGCGTCGCGATTGCGGGCAGAAGCATTGTCTCTGTTGCCCAACCCCGATTGGACCGCCGTAGAATCACATCTGATTGAAGCCTCGGTCATTCTGCGCCAAATCCGTGCCCGCCCTGATTTGGCGCGAGTGTATCTGGTTTTGCGGCGATTGTATGACCGCGCCGGACAATCGGCATGGGCTATCGATTGCCATTTCCGGGCAACCACCATTTTCGACCAACTGGGTATGCTCGATGAACTTCAGCAAGCGCAGGGCGAAGCGGGGGGCGACCGCGCCGAAAACGCCGTCATCCCGTCTGCCGCACTGCGCGGGTTGGTTCGGCAGGAGTGAGCAGGTGAGATGTGGCACGTGAGTTTTGTTTCCTGCAACTTTGAACTTTGAACATTTGTAACTATACAGGCCAGACAACCGATTTCACCCTGAGTAGCCCGCAGGGCGTATCGAAGGGTGAAATCGGCGGGGAAAAACGCCCTTCGATACGCGGTTCGCACCGCGAACCGCTACTCAGGATGCGT
>JANTHQ010000129.1 GCA_024762375.1 Anaerolineaceae bacterium | reverse complement strand
GCGCCACTGGAAGCCCCCCGCACCGAAAACCCGTCTCGCTGCATTATCAGTTGCACCAATTCTATGATGCCGACATCATCATCAATACATAAAATTTCTTTGTTCACATCCCAACCTCATCCCACAAAACATTTCCGAGTGTAAGTGTAACATATCTGAATTTGATTGTCCAACAGGGCACGTAATTCGGAAATATTACTGTTTCGCTGCCAACCGCGCTTCAACAATTTCCGGCGGCAATTCCATAATGATGACAATCTTCTTCTCGACCGATTTGCCGGACGTAACCGCGATTTTTCCGCGATTAACACCCAGTACTTTCGCAAAAAATGTTTGCAGGGCCTCATCCACCACCTCGCGGTCGGCAGGCACATTCAGTTCAACGTAAATGATGTCGCTATCTTTGCCGGCAATTCGATTTCGTGCCGCGTTTGGTGTCACTTGCACCAGCACCGCCGTGCCACCTTCAGCATTGGTGATTTCAAATTTTTGAATCGGCATACGCCACTCCGTTACAGTCCGCCCAGCAGCCCGATTAAAATGCCGATAATTATGAAGGCCACGATGGGGCTCAAATCAATCATTCCGATGGTTGTAAATTTTCGCAACGGCACCAAAATTGGATCGGTGATATCAAACAGAATTTTGATGATGGGGTTGTATGGGTCAATCCGAATACCCGCCATCGGCAGCCAAGACAACAGCACGCGGATGAGAATTGCCCATTGCAGTAAATTGAGCAGGATGATCAGTATGGTTACAACAGCGTTCACGAATCACTTCCCCCTAATTTTTTTGATTTTTGATATGCAGCAAAAACTGCTTTTGATGTGATGGTGCGAAATCCGCCCTTTTCAAGTTGATACAGCGCGTCGGCGGTGGTGCCCCCCGGCGATGTGACCATATTCCGCAGTTCGGCGGGATGGCGCTGGTGTTGGCGCGCAAATTCCACCGACCCCTCCATTGTCTGCAAAACGAGTTCTTCCGCCACATTTCGAGAGAATCCCATATGCACACCGGCATCTACCAGCGCTTCGATGAACAAAAAGACGTATGCCGGCCCGCTGCCCGAAAGTGCCGTCGCCATATCGAGAAAATATTCGTGGCTGACGAAAATTTCTTTCCCCAGCGATTGGAAAATGGCTTGCACTGCCCCGCGTTGCGCATCAGAAACGCTATCCGTTGCCGTCCACACCGACATACCTTTGCCAACCCGCATCGGGGTGTTGGGCATCACCCGCACCACCAGCGGATGGTTCAAACCGGTGGTCACTTTTTTGATGGGCACCCCCGCCGCCACCGAAATCACCAGCGCGTCGGGTTTAATTTTGTCGTGCAATTCTTCCAGCACTTCCGGCGTTACTTGCGGTTTTACCGACAGCACCACAATGTCGGCGTCGCGCACGGCATTGGTATTTTTTGTGGTATGGCGAATGCCGTACCGTTTGGTCAGTTGCTCGCCGCGGCTTTTGCGCGGCCCACTGGCAATGATATGCTGCGGGTCAACCAGATTTTGGTTCACCAGCCCGGCAATCATCGCCTGAGCAATCGTTCCGCTGCCTATAAAGGCGATTCTTTTGTTTTCAAGCATAATTTATTCCAATCTGCAATTGGGCAAATGACGAATGACCAATCTCCAATCAACCAATTTCTCTCTCGCCGAAAATAGCGCGTCCCACGCGCACGATGGTCGCGCCTTCCTCTACCGCAACTTCAAAATCATCGGTCATACCCATTGAAAGGTGTTTCCATTGTACCTGTGGAATGCGCTCCGCGCAAAACGCCATCAATTGCCGCAACCGGGCAAAAACGGGTCGAGCTTCTTCCGGGTCGCTCACAATCGGCGCCATGGTCATCAAGCCGAGAATTTGAATGCTGTTCTGCAACCGAATTTCATCCACGGCGGCACAAAATGCGGCACGCACAGTCTCATCTGTTTCCCAACCGGAAACGGGAAATCCGGCTTTGGTGGGCTCGCCGGAAATGTTGCATTCCAGCAAAATGGGCATCTGCGGCAGGTTGTCGCGGTGGATGATGCGGTTGATGCGGAGCGCCAGTTTGACGGTGTCCACCGATTCAATCATCTGCACGTGCGGCAGTACCTGCGGCACTTTCCGGCTCTGCAACCGCCCAATCATATGAATTTCGGGCGGGTCGGCGGGGTCAATTTGCGCCAGAAAATCGGGAATTTTTGCCGTAATTTCCTCTACGCGATTTTCGCCGAAATGTCGCAACCCGGCGCGATAGGCTGCCAGCATGGCATCCACCGGGTGGAATTTGCTGACGCCGACCAGCGTCACATCGGCGGGGTCTCGCCCGGCACGCTGTGCGGCGGCGGCAATTCGGTTTTGAACTGTTTGAAGGTTTGTTTCAATGGTCATAGGTCAGGTTTCAGGTTTTAGGTTTTAGGTTCAAAGTTCAAGGTTTCAAGTCTCAAGTTTCAAGTCCAAAGTCAAATGGGAAATCCTCGTCTCTATCTCTATCCCGCATCACAAATTACCAATCTCCAATCTCTAATCGCCGGTTTTTAGCCCGATAAACGCACCGAAACGCCCGGTTTTGCCGCGTTCGGCACGGTGGGAAAAGAAATCATCGGTGTGGCAGGCGGTGCAAATGCCGCTGACGATAATTTCACCCACGCCCACCGCTTCCGCCTGACGACGGTTGGCTTCCCACAGATTAAATTTCATATCGCCGTTGGCGCGGTCAAACAGCGATTCGGGGTCGGCAAACGATTGGTGTGCCGCGTGGAGGACATCTTCCCCCACCTGATAGCAGCACGGGCCGATAGCAGGCCCGATGACCAGCCGAATATCGGCGGGGCGGCTGCCGAACGTATCGGCCATCGCCTGCACCACTGCGCCGGCCACGTTCTGCATCGTGCCGCGCCATCCGGCATGCCCCAGCCCCACCGCACCCGCCACCGGGTCGAAAAAGAGCAGCGGTGTGCAATCGGCGAAGCGCATATGGAGCAGAATACCGGGCTCGCGGGTTATCATTCCATCGGCGCGTTCCTGCCGAAACGAAATGTTGTCGGCGGTGACGTGCCACACCCGGTTGCCGTGCACCTGAAACGGCGACGCCACCCGTGCGGGGTCGGTGTTCAGCGCGGCGCACGCCCGCCGGAAGTTTTCGTCCACCGCGGCTGGGTCATCGCCCACCAAATGTCCGAAATTCAGGGTGTGCCACGGTGGGCGGCTGTATCCGCCGTGACGGGTAAAAATGCCGTGCACGGTTCCCGCCAGCGCGGGAAAGGTTTCAAATTTCAGGTTTGAGGTTTCAAGTTTGGTGTTCAAAGTTTCAGGTTACCAATGACAAATGACGAATGACGAATAACAAACATACCCAAAGTGTAGCACAGAACGGGCGGTTTTCCAAAGGTTGATTTTACGCAATTGCCCGTTCAAACGGTTTGGGGTACACTCAAATTCTATGAAGAAATACTCTCGCGCCCTCATTATATTCACGCTCGGATTACTCACTATTTTGCTGCTGCTGAAAGTGGGGAATATCGACATTTCGATGGACACATTGCGGCGCATCGACCCCATATTTTTGGGGTTGGCGATACTCGTTCACTATTCCGGCTTTGTGATGCGCGGCTGGCGCTGGCAAAATGTATTGCGCGGTATGGGACACCGGGTGTCATACCGATACGCCACCACCCTGCTGGTGTCGGGCTGGTTTGCGAGCGCGCTGCTCCCCGCGCGGCTGGGCGATGTGCTGCGCGCCAGCCTGCTGAAACGTGACCACGGCGTGCCGTTGTCGCATGGTTTCGGTTCGGTCGCCAGCGAACGCGCGCTCGATATTTTGGCGATTTTGTTGCTGGCGGCAGTGGCGGCTGTGTGGGCGCTGCCGGGCCGAACCCCGCCTTGGGTGTGGCAAACGCTCGGCGGCGGGATGATGCTGATTGTCGCGCTGGCCGTGGTGCTGATAGCCGCACCGCAACTGGAAGGCTTTTTCCTCCGGTTGCTACCGTGGAAAATGTACCGCCGTGCGGTGCGTTTCGGGTTTGAATTGTTGGCGAGTATCCGGCAACTGGGCAAAAATCCGCAACTGTTACTGGCTGTCGCCGGGCAGAGCATTTATATCTGGCTATGCGATGTTTTTCTGATGTATTTTGTGATTCTCAGTTTGGGTATCACCATCCCGGTGAGTATCGCTGCCTTCACCGGTATGACAGTAGATTTGGCCGCAGCCGTACCCATCATTCCCGGCGCGCTTGGGCAGGTGGAAGGCACGGCGCTGGGCGTGCTGAGCCTGTTCCAAATCCATACCGACCAGAGCAGTCTGATTATTCTGCTGAACCGCTTCATCAGCTATTGGACATTCATTATCGTCAGCGGGGCAGTAGCGTACTTTTTTGGATTTTCGCAGGCATTCAAAAGTAACGATTTGCAAATGACAAATGACGAATGACAAAGTTCAAACCCGAAACTTCATCCTGCTGTTGCTGCTGTTCGTCACCTTTCGCGCGCTGACGCTGCTGGCGTATCGCCCCGGCGGGCTGGTGCTCGATTTCAGCGATTTTTACTGGTATCGGGAGTTCGCTCAACTGTCGCGGCAGGGATATATCGCCTATCAATCACTGTGGAGTCCGTACCCGCCACTCTTTTCGCTGATAATGGTGGGCATTTGGAAACTCAGCACGTTTTTCCCGCCGTGGAATGAGCCGAATCTGTTTTTCACCCTGCTGTTTGGCGGCACGCTGCTGATTTTCGAAACCGGAACGCTGGTGGTGCTGTACGCCATCGGCAAAAAAATTGCGCCGGAACGCGCGCTTTTTTCGGCGGGGATGTACGCCCTCTTTTTCGTGCCGGTGTACACCATGACCGGCCATTTTGAAGGCTTGCCCATCTTCTTTTTTCTGCTGAGCCTCTATCTGCTGCTGGAAAATCGCCCGTATTTGAGCGCTGTCACGGGCGGAATCGGGTTTATGATAAAACTGCTGCCGGTGCTGCTGCTGCCGGTGGGTGTGCAATTGCTGCCCAAAGGCGGCAAATTCCGGCTGAAAATTCCCGCGCTGAATCTGGATGTGAATTTGCGGCGCGCCGCCGGATATATCGGCGTTTTTGCCGCCACCGTCATCGCCATCGGCTATCCATTTTACCGGATGAATCCCGCGCTCATCGGTTCGCCGCTGGCCATCACAGCGGGACGGGAAAGTTGGGAGACGGTGTGGGCGCTGCTGGAAGGTAATTTCCATTACGGCGTTGCGCCGCTGGATATGCGGAATATGGCGTGGACACCCGCCGACGGCCCCGGCTCGCCGCTGCCGTGGGGCGTCATTTCGCTCATTTTCGCGGCGATTGGCGCATTTTTGGTCACACGGCGCGTTGAATGGCGCAAACCGAAAGTCGCAGTGGCATTCACCGCGCTGGTGATGTGCCTCTTTTTTCTCTATTCGAAAGGGTACAGCCCGCAGTGGCTCGGCTGGCTGCTGGTTTTCATCGCCCTGCTGCTGCCCAATCTGCGGGGAGGCATTTATGCCAGCATTTTGAGCGTGGTGAATATCATCGAAGGCAATGTGTTTTTCGCCATGTTCCCCGCCGAAGGCTGGCTGCTGGCGGCGACAGTCATCACCCGCACGGTGATAATCGTGCTGCTGGGGTGGGAATTTGCGCTGATGGTGTGGCCGCAACTGGCAACACCGCGCGCGATTTCGGTGCGGCGCTGGTTGCCCGTCGCGCTGGCGGCGGTGCTGTTGGTGGGCGCAATTCCCGCCGGAGCGCGGCTGGGGCAGGTGTATTTTTCAAACCGGCTGGAAAACAGCCCGTATGGTGCAACCATCCGCTGGCTGGATGAGCAGCCGGTCAAAGAGGCAATTTTGCTGAATGACCAGACGGCATACGACTGGTTTTTCCCGTATCTGCGCGGCGATCATCGGTTTTATATGCTGGACGATTACGCCGACGCAACCACCTCGGTGGATGCGAAAATGACCGCCCTGCTGAACCGAATCGCGGCGGAAAATAACGCGGTGTGGGTGTTCGATGCCGACCCCGGCACGACCACCCCGGCGGAAGAATCGCTGGCACAGTGGCTCGGCGGGCGCGCACCGGCCCATCAGGCGGACATCGATGGCGGGCGATTGTATTTGTACATTTT
>JANTHQ010000128.1 GCA_024762375.1 Anaerolineaceae bacterium | reverse complement strand
GCACGCTCTCCCGGTTAAAATTGTGGTTCGATTAATTTCCTGACATCACGGTAACACTCACCGTTCCATCACCACTGGAGCCATCGATGATGACTTGAATGGAATTTCCATCTTTTGTAAATTCCATCATCCCACCCGAAACATCGATAAAATTACCACTTTCATCGTTGGCCCAGCCCATCGCGCCGAATTCTTTTTTGTAAAAGTCAATCATATCTTGCACGCTGCTGGCGGTGGTGAAACTGGTCATTCCCGCCATCGAAAAATCAACTTTCGCGTCGTCGGGCATGGGGATGTCAACGTTGGGCGCGGTATCGCCGCCGGTGTCGCCGCCGGTGCTGCCGGTGTCGCCACCAAACATGCTGCCGGCGTTTTTCGCTTCTTCCGGCACAGTGATGGTGAATTTCTCGTTCACTGATTTCAATTCGTAGTTAATGGTCATTTTACCGTTGCTGAAGAAGTTTGCATCTTCGCTGCCGGTCTTGGTTTGGCCATCAATTTCCAGTATCAATTTAACCGGGTATCCGCCATCTTTTGCAATCCACACTTCGCCTTTGGCCGAGGTGATATCCATACTTGGGTCAGGTGGGATATCTTTTTCGGTGAAGGTGTAATGCCACGTTGAAATACCATTGACGGTTTTGGGGAGCAGATCGCGGTGTGCGTTTTCGGGCAAATCCACAAAATCATCGGCGGTGAACATCATACTGCCGAAGTCCATGCCGCTATCAGCCGAAAAACTCATCCATTCACCGCTGTCGGGGTCTTGCATGTAGGTTGTGCCCTCCACAGAATACATTTCAAATGCCCCGGTTCCTCCCATGTCAGCTGCGGCATCGCCGTTAAATTCCATACGCAAATGTGCTGCCGGTGGTTCTTTGATGGCTTCTTGCAACATAGTGATGCCGCCGCTGGTCGGCGAGCCATCGCCTTTGGTACCATCATACCCAATTGTCAGTTCACTCTGGTATGAATCGAGTTTTTCCAGCGCACTGTTGATGCTGGTGACTTCAACCGGTGCGACTTCACCTTCCCCACCGGTAGCTGCGTTTCCCTCTGTTGTGCCGCCGGTTTCGGTGGGCGTGTCTGTGGCTTCCGGTTGTTCAGCAACTTTGGTGGCAGCTTGCTGAACTTCTGCGACGGCAGTGCCCGCTTCCGGCATCGCTGTCGCTACAGTGGTGGCAACTTTTTCCACAACTTGGGTCGCTGCAGAATCGACGGCTTCGTTGATTTTATCGGTGGCTGCGCCGCCCAACCCGCAAGCAAGTCCAAATAGTGATAGTGCCGCCAGTAACAAAAAAATTCGTGGTACAGTTTTCATAGAATCCTCCCTTGTGATATGCGTTACGAACTTATTGTCCATCATAATAACCGGTTTGTCAAGGGGTCAATTTATTTCCAAAAGAAGAATTGGGGTGGGGGCGAGCAGATGCAACTGCACTGCCGAAATTCCGTTCGGCAGAGTTATGGTGGCTTGCGTGCCATCTGCCGAAAGGGTGAGCGGCAGCGCATCTCCGGCGGCAGAAACGGTGAGATTCGCCAGCGAGTGGGGCGCAGCCGTGCCGATGGTCAATTGCGTGGGTGGCATGTCTCCGGCGACGATGCGCAGAGTTGCCGTTTTTTCGGCGATGTGTGCCGCCTGCCCACCGAATTCCGTCCGTTTGCCCCAGCCGTCGCCCAATTGCAGGTACGATTGCCGCACCGACAGCGGCGGGGTTTGGTACACCGTCAGCCGGTCATCCCGAAAAACGGGCGGCAGGTTCGGCAGTGCCGCCGACACCCAGCGTTCCGTGCCGTCGCGTTCCGGCCCGGGCGGCATCTGAAAATAATCGAGCACGATATATTTCACGCCGAAATCGTGCAGCACGGTCGGGGCGAGCGCCGCCAAATCGGCGCGGATGATGTCCGGTTTCAGCGTGCGCCATTCTTGCAGCACCGGCGTGCGCCAACTCAAATCGTTTGGATTTTCGCGGGAAATGTATGCCGTCAGCAATTTTTTACGATGCACCGTTTGATACAGTAGCGGCGCGGGGCGGTCCCAGTTCATCGGCAGGTAGGCGATAGTGTATGAATCCGGTTCGGCGGCAATTTGGCGGAAAAAATCGGGGGTATCCACCGTGCTCATCGGGTAGGGGATGGCGGCAAATTCAAACGCGATGAGCGCGCCCAAAACCATTTGCCACCGAAAGCGAAATCGCACCAGCGCCAGCGCGCTCAGCACACCGACCCCCATCATTACCATCAGCGCATACCGGCTCAGCGATCGGCTGATGCCGATGAACGGCACGGTTTTGTACAGCGCCAAATAGGGCATGGGGACGGGAGAGTCGCCGATGGCGATGGTTTTTCCGCCGATGTGCAGATAGGGTCCCAGCGCCAGCACAAAAAATACGGCAACGAACCACAACCAGAATTGTGCCAACTTTTTACGGCGATAGCGCACCGCGGCGAAAAAGGTGAGCAACAGTGGCACGATGCCGACAAAAATCAACTGTTCGGAGGTGCTGGCGGAAAATTGGCGGTAGAAGGGCGCAATCGCTTTCCCCCACAGCGGATGAAGTTCGCTGGGGGTGATGAATGCCAGCACATCGGCAGACAGTTCCACATTTTCGGCGAAACTGGGGCGCATATAATCGGCGGTGGCGGCTTCGCGCGCCATCGGCACAATCAGCGGCGAAAAAAGCACGCCCACCGAAATGCCCATCACCGCCAGCGCCACCACCGGTTTCCACAGCAGGGTACGGCGCAAATCGGGATAATCGAAATAGAGCCGCCACAGCAGCCACAGGATTATCAGTGCGGTGAACAGCACCATGTACAGCGTTTGATACCAGTCAATCGCGGTGACGAATGCCAGAAACAACCCGCTCAGCGCCAAATCACGTTTCGGGATGGCGGCGGCGGGGTTCGATGCCAGTTGCAGCCGCCAGTTGTTCAGTGTGCGCAGCACCCACAGCACATAAAAAGCGTTCCATGTCAGACTGAAAACCTGCATGTGCCCCAACAGATGTGCCATATGGAACGGCGAAAACGTAAAAATCGCCCCACCGATGAATGCGGCGACAGCGGCGCGTCTGCCGGTGTACCCGAACTGCGCCAGCGTGCATCGCGCCAGCAGGTACACACCGAACCCCGCCAGCGTGAAATGGAAAAAGACGACGGCGTTATATGCCGCCGTCAATCCGAAATTCAGTTGGATGGGGAGCGTCCACAGTCCGTTAAAAAAGTTGAAGGTTTGGAAAATGAGATTGACGCCATCGGGCGGGTAGAGAATGTCGGTGAAAAAGAAGGTGGTGTGCCGGTTGAGAATGGCATCTTTTATCCACCACTGGTTCCAATAGTTTTGCCAGCCGTCGAAGCCATCGCCGGGGATGGCGGTGGAAAACCGCGCGATGGTGGGGAAAGTCATTACAGCTGTGGCGAGAAAATATAGCGCCAGCGTGACAATTTGCGAATTTGCGAGGCTGCGTGTTTGCGAATGGCGGTCAGTCATCAGGTTTCAGTCCAAAGTCCAAAGTTTCAAGTCTGAAGTCTCACTTTCCCACCCGCACGCAGTCGCATTTTACGCGATACGCGGTACAAATAACCAATCTCCAAAAACCAGTCGCCCCAACCTCACTTGCTCACGTCCACGCCGCGCCAAAACGCGACATGGTCTTTGATGTTTGCCGCCGCTGGTTTGGGATTCGGGTAGTACCATGCGGCATCTTTGTTTTCTTTTCCGTTGACAACCACCGTGTAATAACTGGCTTCGCCTTTCCACGGGCAAGTCGAATGGGTGTTGCTTTCTTTAAAATACTCGCGGTTGATGGATTGGGGCGGAAAGTACACATTCCCTTCCACCACTTCATACGAATCACTTTCTGCCAGCACTGCGCCGTTCCAAATTGCTTTTGCCATAAATTCTGTCCTTTCGTGTGTGTAACTTACAGGAGCAAGTGGAAAACACCCTTCGATACGCCCTGCGGGCTACTCAGGGTGAAATCGGCAAATTTCATCACACCCCTGTATGGTGGTTACTCGTGTGTTTCTCTTTCAGACTATTTGATGCCGGTTAATCTTACCAGTTGGGCAATGGTGGTGTCCGTATCGGTGAAATGGATGCCGTGCATTCCCAGCGAGCGCGCCGCCGCGACATTTTCCGCCATATCGTCCACAAAAACCGATTCGGCAGGGCTTGCCTCTGCACGGGCGAGTGCCGTTTCAAAAATGCGGGGGTCGGGTTTCATCACCCCCAACTCCGCCGATGTGACCGAGAAGTGAAACGCATCGGCGATGCCGTACTGCAGCAATAACGTTTGCCCGTCTCGAAACCAAGTGTTGCTCAGCAATCCGATGGTGATTTGTGGTTTCAACCGGCGAATATATGCCACCAGTGTTTGGTCGAGCACGTCTCCGGCGAAAAAATCTTGCTCCGCGCGCCGAATTTCATCCACCGAAACGTCAAAATATTCGGCGGCAGCGAGCCACGCATCATCCCAATCGGTTTTCCCCAGTTGGGCATCGCGGCTGATGGCGCTGGAAAATATAAATTTCTCCAGCGCGCCGGGTTGCAATCCGAATTTTTCTTCCCAGCGGCGGCGTGGTGCATAATCGTGCGTGCGCAGCAAAACCCCGCCAAAATCAAAAATAACGGTGGTGATGGTCATAATCCCGCAGCCAGCAAATCTTTCTGGGCGCGCAACTGTGCGGCGGCGGTATCTTTTGTCCAATCCGCCAGCGATGATGACACTTTTTTCGATTCGATGGCGTGTGTCAGCCACGCTTTGAGCGCCCACTGTCGCACGGAAATCAGCGCATACCAAAAATCGCGGTCGGTTACCTGCCGCCCGGTGAAGGTCTCATACCAGTTGACGAATTGTTCCGCCAATTCCGGGCTGTATTCGCGGATGTGATGCGCGGTGGTCATCACATCCCAACGCGGATCGCCGATGGCGGCGTGTTCCCAGTTGAGCACGGCAGTAATTTGCCCGTCGCGCACCAGCACGCTTTCGGGGTGCAGGTCGCCGTGAATGAGTTTGTGCTGCCACCCCTGAATGTTCGCCACGACGGGTTTCAGCCGGGCAATCATCTGTTTCAGTTCCGGTTCACCCATCTCTCGCGACCAGAGGAGCATTCGCACCAGCGTTCCGGCGACGGTGGCTTGATACAGCGGCTCATCGTTCAACCCGTTATGGTCGAGCGCGTGCAATCGTGCCAGCAGTTCTGCCAATTGGGGAACCAGCGGGCGCAGCGCGTCGGCCGCATTCTCCACCCCGCCGAGCCAACTCTCGCCCTGCACGGTCGCCCAAATGATGAAATCGGTTTTGCCGAGCGCGCCGCGCGCCAGTGGACGCGGGCTGGGATAGCCATCGAGCCGCAGGCGGCGCAACACGGCCCATACCCGGTCGCGTTTGTTGGGGTCTTGTGTTTGCCAGTAGGTTATCGGGCTGCGATACGAGCGGAGGGTCAGCGGCAGGGTTTCGCCATTTGCCCAGCGCGTCACATAATTGAGTGTGTCGTGTTCCCACGACGGTAGCGCGCGCACATCGGTCACTTCGATGGGGCGGGTTTCGCTGATGGGGATAACTTTGTTGGTGAGCAGTGTCACCAAATTTAAATCGAAGTTGGGGTTGGTCATTTGTCACTCGTCATTTGCAGATTTGCTCATTCGCTATTCGTTATACTGGAATTCCCCCGTTTGTCAACCCGACGGGCGTTTGTGGCGGCGCAGGGCGGCGATGATTTTGCGGTCGGTGTGGGGGAAGGCGTATTTTTCCACCATTTCCGGTGTGACCCACGCCCAATCTGCCACACCGATTTTTTGCGGTTCGCCGCGAATCCATTCGGCGGCAAAAGCATGCAGCGTGATTTTAAAATGGCTGAAAGCGTGTTTCACCACCGTGATGGGTTCCTGCACCGAAATTTCCATCGCCAATTCTTCCCGGATTTCCCGCCGCAGACATTCCGGCAGCGTTTCGCCCGCTTCCAGTTTGCCGCCGGGAAATTCCCACAGCCCACCGAGCATGCCATCGAGCGGGCGTCGGGCAATCAGAAATTCGGTGCGGGCAGGGGTGCGAAAAATGACTCCCGCCGCCACATCGAAATGGGGAATTTTGGCGCGGGCGGGTTTGATGGGCAGCGATTCGGCG
>JANTHQ010000127.1 GCA_024762375.1 Anaerolineaceae bacterium | reverse complement strand
TTTTCGGTTCATCCAGCATGGGAAAATGACCCGAGCCGGGTAGCCGCACGATGTGTGGCCGCAATGCGTGTGCCTCCAAAACGTCGGCTTGGTTGGGGTTGACGATGATATCTTTATGGCCATAAATGCCCATCACCGGCACCGAAATTGTTCGTAACTGGTCGGTGATATCGGTATGGTGCAGTGAACGAATGCTGGAGAAAAATGAATCCAAGGTGGTGTCCGACACATCTTTGGTGACCATTTTATACCAGCGCTGCGATTCTTTGGTGGCTCGCAGTGAAAATAATTTTAAGAAAGTTGTCAGTGCGAGCGGGACTTTCCACAGCATTCGCGCTGCCCATGGTTCTCCGGCAAGTTTTAACCAAAAACTCAACGACCGGCCATCGATGGGAGACCCGACGACGGCAACTTGCCGCACGCGGTTCGGGTGCGATAGCGCCAAACTCAGCGCCACGGTTCCCCCCATTGAATGCCCGATGATGGGCGCGGCTTCAATACCGAGCCGGTCCATAAATTCATCTACCAATGCCACAAAATCAGGCACCAGAAAACTATTGCGCCGTTTTCCGGAATCGCCAAAACCCCAAAAATCGAGGGCATACGCACGATATGCGCCGTGCAACTGGTTCATGGTTTCGGCCCAGTATCCCCATGAGCCGAGCCAGCCATGCAACAAAATGACCGGACGCCCGCGTCCGCTGACTTCGTAATGAACAACGCCTTGATTGGTAACAATTGAACTCATAAAATAATGGTCGCCGGTGTTATGATGGCTTGGAAAGAATTTTTTGGATATCGCGAATGGCGCGATGGGTCAGCCGGCGGTATGGATGCCGTCCGGCCGGGATGGTCAGCGACAAGAGCAGTAGCTCGTCATCGACTGAGAAATAGCGAATGATGATTTGTTCACCGCTTACGCTGCGTGATGTAATTTCTGCCGGTGCGTGCTGGGCTCGCTCTGCCAGCCGTTTGATGGCGGCGGCAACGGCGGCGATGAGTGTGGTATCGGCGTTACCGGCGGTTGCCAGTGGCAATCCTTCGTTTGATGCCACGACGGCGCTGAAAAAACCGCCTTGTTTCAAAAGAGCTTTTAAAATCGCTTCGATATGTTTTTGGCGGGAATTTTCAGTTTCGGCCATAAAAAAATTGTCCGACTGGTGATTATTCTTCCATGTTTTCTAAAATCGAGTATAGAAGTTCCAATAAAACTTGTTTCACGCTTTCTTTGTCGGTAGCCACCAGCGGCAAAACTTTCACGCTGCGGTCAATTTTCAGCGCGATTCGCAGGTCATCGGGGCTCCATGCGTCGGGTAAATCTTGTTTGTTGGCGGCGACAATGTAGGGTGTTTCGGCGTATCCCCGAAATATTTCCAAAATGTGTTTGGCTTCGCGGAAGGTTTCGGGCCGGACACTGTCAATCAGCACCACAAATCCGAGCATACCTTCGGTGAGAATTTCCCACATAAAATCAAACCGTCGTTGCCCCGGCGTACCGAAAAGGTATAGCACTAAATCATCGTCGATGGTTATCCGCCCAAAATCCATCGCCACGGTGGTTTGGTCTTTGATGCGTTCGGCTTGTGCCGTGATTTTGCGCTCGGTAGAAACCACATCAATCTCGCTGATGGTGCGAATGAACTGCGTTTTTCCGGCGCTGTATGGTCCGGTAACAACCATTTTTACAGTTTGCATTAAAACCTGCCTTAGTACAGTGATGATAACCGTTTGTTAGATGCGTTTGATGCGGGTAATCAGCCGTTCGATGACTGACCGTTTGACCGCCGGGCCTTGCGGGGCAACGTCTTTTTTGCCACCGAATCGGGCACTGAGCTGGCGTTTCGGTTTGGCGCCTTCCGGCTTTGTCAGTTCGACCAGCCCCGCTTGCAGCATGCCGTACACAATTTTTCGGATTTGGAATTCATCCATGTTGACGGCTTGGGCAATTTGAGCAATGGTGTTGCGCGGATGAATGTGTGATATGACCCGCCAATCGTCGGGGGTAAGTTTGACATCTCGCAGAGGTTTGTCGGTTACTTTTAGAGCCAAAACATCCAAGTCCGGCAATTCTTCCATCAACCGTTCGTGCTCTTGGATGCGGCGGCTGCCTTCTAAAATGACGTTGTCTAAATTTAAGGGGATGATGATGTCATCGGCAGATGGCAGAATGCCTTGTTGAAACAGGAAGGTGCCTTCTGCCCATGAGAAGAGGGAATAGACCACGTTCAGCATAAATTCTTTGACGCTGTGAACAATATCTTGCTGCGAAACGATGCGGCTTTTGATAAGGTCTATACCCAGTGCTTTGTCGGTGAGATTGGCGTGGCGAGAGATGGCTTGCATCTGTTCCGGGGTTAATTTTCCGGCCTCATACAAAATATCGGCCAGTCGCCCCGGGTGTTTTTGTGTGTTGGCTTTGATGAGTTTGCCTTCTTTGAAAAACAGGTTGGCAAAATCACCATTCGTTTCCAGATGCATCGATCCCGTTTTTTTTGCCAAACTCACTAAATTGAGGAGCTGCGTGCTGTTAAAATCTCGCAGGTTTCCTTTTAATGCCATATGATTAACCTTTTGTATTCTGTGCAAAACGTGCAGGGAACTGCTTGCAATTATCGCAAACAGCGCAGCCTAGTGAGACTCCATTATACCTCTATCAATAACAATAAGTCAACCATACTATCGATGGTGCGTCAAGTGATGGTCACTCATCTGCTTCTCCGAAAATAGATAGCCAGTTTTCAATCTCATCCGGCGACAGTGTTGGTTCCGGTTCGGTGCTGTCGGGTGGGGATTGTATATCGGATAGCGTTTGAGCGAAAGCACTCGAAGAGACGACTTCTACCCGGGCAAGGCGTGCCGCCCGCTGGATAGCGCGGTCTGATGTAACGACCAGTACTTCTTTCGGATTTCGCTCGCGGCGCAACTGGTTTATGATGAGTGTATCGGCGGTAACCCCGTGTGGCGCGTATCGAATGGTGATGCCACCCACCTTGCGCCGGCTGCCCGGTTTATACACCATGCCACTATCGAAAAACACAGTCACCCGCCGACCGGTTCTGGCGCGATACTGCTGAATGCGCCGCAGTAATTTTGTCTCATCATCCCGGTCAGAAAGGGAAATATCGGGAAGTTTACCGATTAAATTGTGTCCATCTATCAAAACGTGCATTAAATAGCCTGCAGTGGTATTATATTGACGTAATATGCTTGTTAGATTATTTTAATGTGTGGTATAATTGACTGAATCAAGTATCGGGGATAATGGCGTGTCCTTTTTCAACTCACTCGGATTTTCCATCACCTATTTTCTTTTCACCTTTTTTGCCATACAAGCCGCGTTAGTAATTGCGTGGCAGCATTGGCAACGAAATTTATCTCTGTCTGCCCGCAGGCTGGCGATTGCCTTTGGCGCAATTCTTTTGCTGCGCTTGATTGGTTTTGGTTACGTGGCAGCAATGCAATCCGGTGACGCCCGTTTGACGTGGGAACTAGGGTTGGGTTCGGCGTCAATGGCGGTGTTGGCTTGGGGCCTCTCTCCTTATTTTAAGGAAAAAACGCTGTTTGCCAACCTTTTCATCCTCATTAGTTTTGGCATTGTCGGTGTGTTGCTGGCGTTGCCGGCATTTGGCGCACCGAGTTTGGCCGCTGATTATGGTTTGTTGACATTTACAATGCTGGTGGGTGCGCTGCTCATCGTTTCTATGCTGACAAAACTCAGCGACGCGCAACCCTTCGCTGTGGTGGCAACGGCCGTACTGTTGGCCGGTGCGGGTATCGAAATGGCGATTGGCGATGGCGACATTCCGGTATATACCCGCATCAGCGAAATTGTGGCGTATGTATTGTTTTCGGCTGCGGTGTATCAAGATTTTCTGGATATGCTCGACATTCGCAGCAAAACCCTGTTGAACCTGCGCGAAACATCCGAAGAGCAAATTGAAGGGTTGACCGGGTTGTTTGAAGCCACCGGCTCGATTGTTTCTTCGCTGCAGTTGCCCGATGTGCTCGACGGAGCGGTAAAAGCGGTTGTCCGGGCATTGAACGTTGACCAATCGGCCATTGCTCTGTTTGAAGACAGTGCACATACTGTGCTGCGCATGACCGCATCATACAATCCACAGCGGCGCGGCAGTGGCGACGCGGTAACATTTCCCATCAGCGAACAACCGGCACTCAAACACGCACTCGAGCGCGTGCGGCAAGTCGAAATCAACAAAGGCTATCAAAATCCACAGGTACAATTTCTTTTTGCCATGATGGGGTCGCCCAGCGATGCCGGGCCATTGGTCGTTCAGCCGTTGGTGGTTGCCGGTAAACCCATTGGGGCGCTCGTTGTGGGAAACGCGCAATCAAAACGGCCGTTTTCTTCCACTGAACTGCAACTCATCGAAACGATGAGCACCCAAATTGCCGTTGCTATCAACAATGCACGCAAACATCAAGAATTGCTTCAAAAATCGCAAAAACTGGTTTTCACATTACGAAATCAGGAAAAGGAAACCAGTCGCCAAACCGCTGCGCTA
Organism: Anaerolineaceae bacterium; assembly: GCA_024762375.1. Classification (GTDB taxonomy): domain Bacteria; phylum Chloroflexota; class Anaerolineae; order 4572-78; family 4572-78; genus JANTHQ01. Next base: position 1,658 of record JANTHQ010000127.1, on the reverse strand, counting down.
GAATCTGAATTGAAAAAAGCGCATCAGGAAAACAATCAGATGGCACAGCGATTGTATGAACAGGAAACGCTGGCACGCAAAAGCCAAAAAGAACTCACCGAATACCAGCAACAGGTACAACAACTATCTCAGCAATTGAAAATGGCGCAGGTGCGGTATGACGAAGTAACCGCCAAACACAGCCAACTAATTTCTGTGACCCAGTCGCACAAAAAGCAACTGGCAAAATTGAAAATGGCGCAGGATGAAATTGCCGAACTCCGTGCCCAGCTGGAAGAAATGGCGCTGGAAGCCGGCGAGGCAAAAAAACTGTCCGAAGCCTTGGCTGCCGCCCAACAGCGCAGTCGAAAACTGGCACGCGCATTAAAAGCCAATAAACTGAAATTACAGCAGCAATCGGTTGTTCCCGCCGATGCATTTTCTGCCGATTCTCAAGCGTGGGAAAATCTGTCGTGCGGTGTGTTGGTCAGTGATGCCAAAGGCGCTATCAATCGGGTAAATACAGCCACATCCCAATTGTTCTCGCTTTCGGGCAGCCAACTCATTGGCAAACCGTTGGATGAACTCGTTCCCGACGATGCATGGCGAAAAGCCGTCCGGCGTGTGGCCGCAGCAGAGGTGCCGCTGGCAACCACCGCCCTCAAAATGGACGACCGGATGGTCAAAGCGACCATTTCACCCATCACCGACCCGGCAAATGGCACAGTAACCGGCAATGTGGTCATTTTGTATGACGCTACCGACGAATTTGAAACCCAGCATGCACGCGACGAATTTATTGCATCGCTGGCGCAAGAGTTGCGCACACCCATGACATCCATTATTGGATATGTCGATTTGCTGTTGGGCGAATCTGTCGGGGTGATTGGAAAAATGCAGCGTAAATTTTTACAACGGGTGAAAGCCAATGTCGAGCGCATGGATGGGTTGTTGAACGATCTCATCGGCATTGCGGCCATTGACGCCGGTCAATTGCAACTGAACCCCGCCCCATTGAATATCGCAAAAATCATCGAAAGTGCTGTGGTCAACGCCAAAGCCCAACTTGAAGAGAAAGAAATTCAGTTGAAGATTGATTTGCCGGCCCAAATGCCCATCGTAGAAGCCGATGCGGTATCCATGCAGCAGGTTGTGGTCAATTTGTTGAATAACGCCACCCTGTGCACGCCGGTGGGTGGTGATATCACCATCAGCGCCACCGTGACCAACAGTAACCTCAACGCCGTTTCGCTGGATGAAGAAGAACAGTGGCTGCGTGTAGCGGTTACCGATAGCGGCGGCGGCATCGCCGAAAAAGATATCGACCGCGTGTTTGACCGGTTTTACAAAGCCGATAACCCGCTCATTCAAGGGCTGGGCGAAACCGGCGTCGGGTTATCCATCGTCAAACACATCATCGAAGCACATGGCGGCGAAGTGTGGTTCGAAACAGAAATGGGACGCGGCACAACGTTCTATTTTGCGATGCCGGTGATTGATACCGTCAATGACCCATGGGAAGAAGTGGATGTGCCACCGCTCGATTTGAATCCGGAGGGGTAAAATATCTATGGCACAGCAACCGTCTGCACAATCGAATGGCGCAAAATGGGCTGCAGCGCTGGTCGCCCTGTTTTTGGTGATAGCCACGGTTGCTGTCGCATTTATTTTTGCGGACA
>JANTHQ010000126.1 GCA_024762375.1 Anaerolineaceae bacterium | reverse complement strand
GGCGGAACATATCGAATACGGCTTGGCGCATGGTGGGCATCACTTTGATGTCCGCCAGTTTTTCGTGCAAATCGGCTTCGGAATATGTGGCCGGGTTAGCCATGACCTGCTGGGCATATTCCCATGCCCGAATTTGCAATTCGCACCGTCCCAAATATTCATCAATGGGGATATTGAATTTTTCCAGCAAGTCGGGGCGATGCTGTTTGATGAACCACGGCACATATTCGGCAAAATGTTCACTGCTTTCAGTGACGAAATATCCTAGCCGTTTGAACATTTCATACCGCACCCGATTGTGGTCGGGAACACGCCCATCGGCAATCACTTGCCGAATCAGCGGGTACAAATCTTGCCCGTTTCGTTCAAATTTCAGATAAAATGCCATGTGGTTGATGCCCGCCACCAGATAATCGATTTCTTCCACCGGCACGCCGATATCGTGAGCCAGTTCGGCGGCGGTGTGTGGCACACTGTGACACAATCCCACGGTTTTGATGCGGCTGGCGCGGTTGACCGCCCACGTATTCATCGCCATTGGATTGACGTAATTTAAAAACGTCACATCGGGGCAGAGTTCTTCCATTTCGCGGGTCATATCGAGCAACACCGGGATGGTGCGCAGAGCGCGCATAATGCCGCCGATGCCCATTGTATCGCCGATGGTTTGCTGCAAACCGTATTTTTTCGGAATTTCAAAATCGGTGACGGTGGCGGGTTTATATCCGCCGATTTGGAACATGGCGATGGCATAATCTGCCCCATCGAGCGCGGCGCGGCGGTCGGTGGTCGCTTCGATGGTTGGCTGCACGCCCAATTGCATGGCGGTTCGGTGTGCCACTGCCTCCGATTCGCGCAATCGCTGTTCATCAATATCGAACAATGTCAGGGTTGATGCGGCCAATTCGGGGTACTGAAAAATATCGCCCATTAAATTGCGGGCGAAAACGGTACTGCCTGCACCCAAAAACGTAATTTTCGGCATGGTCATCCTCTTTTTATGGTTGAATTTTGATTCGTGCCAGCGCGCGGGAGTCATCGGTTGCGGCACGGTACGGACGCAATCGCACATTAAATTGATATTCGCCGGGGGGGATGAGATATGGCGGCAATGTTCGCGGGCCGCAACTTTCGCCCCCCAAACCCATTTGCCGCGCGTCGAGCGTGACAAATGTTTCCGGACGCGGCTGTAGATCGCTGGTGTGAAACGCAGCAAACAAATCATCGGCAGAAAAATGGCTTACACCGGCTTCCATTAGCGGTTGTGCCGCTGCCAGCAATCCGATACCGGCGGGATTTTCTATCGCCAGCCAGCGCACATCGGTTTTGTTGCCATTTTCTTGCGGCACGATATACGGCACATATTGCTCGGTGACGGTGCCGCGATACAGCCCCACCGCCGCGCCAAATTTTCGGTCGGCGTAATTTTCGTGGGGCCCGCGCCCGAACCACTGCACGTACTCAAATTCGGCGGGCAGAGAAAACCGCAGCCCAACCCGCGGCAACAGCGGCAAATTTTCGGCAACGGAAATTTGATTCTCCAGCAGAATATCGCCGGAGCCAAATACCGATACTGCCTGCCGAATTGAGATTCCGGCCGGAGAGCCGTCCACGTGTGCCGTCGATTCAGCGGTGATTTTTACGATTTGGGGCGCCGGTTGTGCCACCGATATCGCTGCGGCAGAAAATTGAAGCCGGTTCAACCCGACAGCCAGCCACTGCCCCAGAAGTTTTTCGGGCAAATCCGGTGCAAATTTGAACCCGTCATTATCGGTGGGCGCGCGCCAAAAATTTGGCGTGATGCCGGCCGTCAACAGTTCCCGCCCGTCAAATATCAGCGATTCGATTTGCGCCCTTCGTTTGTTATAGCGCAGTTGGAATGCCCCGCCATCGATATTGATCAGTGCATCGCGATTATCAACCGTTAAAACCGGCATCGTTTCGGGATGAATGATGGCAGGCGATGCAACCGGTACGGGCAGTTCAAACTGCGCCCAGCCGATTTCGTGCCCGGCCGCAGCCCATGCGGTGCTTTCCGCCAGTAAAAAATGCAGCGTGAGAAAAACTTCTGCCCCCGCCGGTGCCGATATTTCATCAACCGGCAGCGTGATGGTCTGCTCGTGCTGCGGCGGAATCGAAATCGGCTCGAAAACGCCGTGACGGACAGATTGCCCGTCGGCGGAAATTTCCCAGTGGATGGCGACATCATCCAGCGGGCGGAAGAAGCGTTTGTTGCGGATGCGGACTGTTCCGGAGCGGGCATCGAGCAATTCTGCCGCCACCGGCTGAAACAGACGGCGGCATTCAAACATCGCCGGGTGTGGTGTCCGGTCGGGGAAAATCAGCCCGTTGATGCAGAAATTTTTGTCGTTGATGGTGTCGCCGAAATCGCCGCCGTATGCCCAATATGGCGTGCCGTCGGCAGTTGTTTTCAGCAGCCCTTGGTCAACCCAATCCCAGATGAAGCCGCCCTGCAAGCCAAAATTGCCTTCGATAGCATCCCAATATTCTTTCAAATTGCCGGTGCCGTTTCCCATCGAATGGGCATATTCGCACATGATGAGCGGGCGGTCGCCGCGCGGGTCGCGGGCAAAATCAACAATTTCTTCCACAGAAGGGTACATCGGGCAAACCACATCGGTGGCAAGATGCCAGCCGAACCAGTCCAGCCCGCCGTTATTTTTGCTGATTGCGCCCTCGTAATGGATGGGACGGGTCGGGTCGGCGGCGCGAATCCAGCCCGCCAGCGCGGTGTGGTTCGGGCCGATACCGCTTTCGTTGCCCAGCGACCACATCACGATGGATGGGTGATTTTTTGTGCGTTCCACCATGCGGATGCCGCGTTCCAAAAAGGCGTGCGCCCATTGCGGGTCGTTGGTCAGCCGATTGTAAACGCCGTGCGTCTCGATATTGGCTTCGTCGATGAGATATATACCGTATTCATCGCACAATTCATACCAGCGGTGGTGCGTGGGATAATGGCTGTTGCGCACGGCATTAAAATTGAATTGCTTGAGCAGTTTGATGTCGGCCAGCATGGATTCTTCCGATACCGTTTTGCCATGCCGGTCATCGTGTTCGTGCCGATTGACACCTTTGAACAGCACCGGCTGCCCGTTGACCAAAAACTCGCGCCCGCGAATTTCAATTTTGCGGAATCCGATGCGTTGCCGCACGGCGTGCACAGTCTCGCCCGCAGGGTTTTTCAGCCAAACGATGAGGGTGTATAAATTTGGGGTTTCTGCCGTCCATTTGGCAGGATTGGCTATTTTTCGGGTGGCATTTACCACCAAAATTTCATTGGGATTTTCGCGCACGGGCGCAGCCACTTCCCGGTCGAACATCGGATTTCCGGCGGAATCATACAGTTCTGCGGCGACGGTAAAGCCGTCCAGTGGCGCATCGAAGAATTTTTCCAGTTTTATCTGCAATGAAAGTGTGGCATCTTGATATTGAGCATCCAAATCGGTGCGGGCAAACACATCTTGCACGTGCATGGATGGCACGCTCCACAACGTGACGTCGCGGTAGATGCCCGCCATCCACCAATGGTCTTGGTCTTCCAGATAACTGCCATCCGACCAGCGGATGACCACCGCCGCCAGCAAATTGTCTCCCGCGTGCAAAAACGGGGTGAGGTCAAATTCGGCGGGCAAGCGCGAGCCCTGACTGTAACCGACAAAATCGCCATTGCAATACAGGTAAAATGCCGACTCTACACCTTCAAAAGTGATGAGCGTGCGGCGGTTTTCCCATGCCGGTGGGATGGAAACTGTACGGCGGTAAACGCCGGTCGGGTTGTCGTCTCGCGGCACATAGGGTGGATTAGGGTCAAACGGATATTTGATGTTGGTGTAAATCGGTTTGTCAAACCCTTGCACCGTCCAGTTCCCCGGCACAGAAATCGTGTGCCAATCGGCGGTAGCCGTTTCGGGAGAAACAACATCCGACGGGACGGTGGTCGGGGTTGGATACAATTTGAATTGCCATGCGCCGTTGAGCAAATGCAGAAATGGCGATGGCTGTTCGTCCCGCACGGCGGACTCGTCCGGAAACGGCGTGAGTGGCACGTGTGCCGGACGTTTATTCACGCCGACAATTTGGGGATTTTCCCAATGAGGTGGTGTGGATAGCGGAAGAAGGAAGTCATTCATATAATTTATTTTCCTGAACCGAGTGTCAGCCCGCCGATGAAATACCGTTGCAAGAGGAAGAAGACCACCAGCGTCGGTACGGCTGCCAGCAACGCCCCGGCAACAATCAATGGCCAGTTGGTGGTAAACTGTCCCTGCAAACTCGCCAAACCGGACGTGACCGGTTTTAGATTATCGCTTTGAACCAAAATGAGCGCCCAGATATAATCGTTGAAAATCCATGTGAATTCCAACGTGCTCACAGCAGCGATGCCGGGAACGGTCAGTGGCATCACAATTCGCCAATAGATGCCAAATTCGCTGGCGCCGTCAATGCGGGCGGCTTCCATAATTTCGCCGGGCAGGGTTTTCATGAAATTTCGCAAAACAAAGGTTACGAACCCCAATTGAAATGCTGTATGTATGATGATTACAGCCCAATAGGTGTTATATAACCCCAATTTATTGGTCAGCAAAAATACCGGCAACAGCAAAATTTGAAACGGGAGCATAGTGCCGGCCACATACATAAAATAGATGAGCCGATTGCCTTTGAATCGATATCGCGCCAGAGCATACGCCGAAAGCGACGAGAGAAATACGGTTCCAATCAGTGCGGGAATGGTGATGATAAAACTATTGAGCAAATAGCGACTGACCCGCCCCTGCACCCACGCATCCGGATAATTTTGCAGCGTAATTTCTTTCGGCACGCTCCAAAAACCATGCAAACTGATGTCATCTTGAGTGCGAACAGATGTCACGATGGAACTGAAAAATGGTAGCATATACACCAGTGTAAAGGTGATTAAAAACACGTACAGCGCAATGCGTCCCCAATTTGTCTTTTTTTTGTACGGCACGACCGGTGCTGTCGTCGAGATGCTTTGTGTTGTTGAAGCCATCTTACGCCCCCTAATAATCGAGTTCATCTTGCGTAACACGCCACAAATACGCAACGATGAATATCAAACTGATGATGAACAGTACAACCGCAGTTGCAGCACCCAGCCCCATGCGATAATTATTGAAAGCTTGAATGTACATTAGGTTTGCCAACACGCTGGATGAGTTGGCCGGCCCGCCACGGGTCATAATCTGCACCAAGTCGAATGAGCGGAGAGAATCAATAATGGAAATGACAACCACAATGGTTGTGACCGGCGCCAACAGCGGAAAGACAACTTTCCAAAAACGCTGCCATCCGGTTGCACCGTCGATTTCGGCAGCTTCTAACAGGGTGGGAGGCACATTTTTCAACCCGGCAACATACAAAATCATGATATAGCCAATTTGCCGCCATGTTGCGGCGACAATTATCGCCCAGATGGCAAGATTTTTGTCTGCCAGCCAACCGGGGGGATTTGTCACACCGATATTGAGCAAAAATGAGTTAATGAGTCCGGCACGGGGGTTATACACCCAACTCCAAATGAGTGCGACAACGGCAAACGACAAAACCTGTGGTAAAAAAATGCCGACCTTAAACCAACGGTCACCTTTCAAATCACGATTGAGCATCACCGCCAAAGCCAGTCCTATCGACACCGGCACGGTGATGAAAACGAGCAACCATCGCAGGTTGTTGACCAGCGAGTACTGAAAAGCAGATGGAACGGGTTTACCCAGACTATTCCACAGCGATTGGAAATTTTTCAGCCCGATGTATTTCATTTCGGGTGAAATGCCGTCCCAATCGGTGAGGCTGAGATAAAATGTATACAACATCGGACCCACAATCCACACCAGATATAGTGCGAGCGGCGCAGCAAGGAACAGATATGGAGTCCAATTGATTTTTCGCTTTTTGGGGGCGGGGGGAGAGGAAACAGCCATACTTTTCTCCTGAGTGGCACGGCTGAGCAGCACCGGGCGAGTTTCCCCACCCGGTACTGCACTTTGCCGTGTGTTAATACGTTTATTGAGCAAACAACTCTTGACGTTTGGCTTCTAATTGTTCTAAAATTGCGTCAATATCGCCGGGATTATCCCAGAATGCCATGAACCCATTCATCCCTTCATCGGCCATTTCGGGGGTGGTATCGCGGTCGTAGAATT